>JAKDKQ010000333.1 GCA_030453295.1 Janibacter sp. | reverse complement strand
CTAATATCGACGGGAAATTGAGGAAAGGACTTTCCATGACACGACTCTTCGGCACCGACGGTGTCCGTGGACTTGCCAACCGCGACATCTCCGCCCGGCTGGCACTCCAACTCTCCGTGGCAGGCTCGCGGGTTCTGACCCGCGGTTGGCCCGAAGGCAAGCGCCCCTTCGCCGTCGTCGGCCGCGACACTCGAGTCTCCGGTGAGTTCCTCTCCGCTGCAATCTCCGCGGGCATCGCCTCCGCCGGAGTCGACGTGCTCGACGCGGGAATGCTGCCCACCCCCGGCATCGCCAGCGTCGTAGCGGACACCGGTGCCGCCTTCGGCGTCGTCATCTCCGCCTCCCACAATCCGATGCCGGACAACGGCATCAAGTTCTTCGCAGCAGGCGGGACGAAGCTCGATGACTCCGTCGAGGATTCGATCCTTGCGATCCTCGACGAGGACTGGGCCCGTCCCACCGGCGCCGAGGTTGGTCGCATTTCCCGTTATCCCGCCGCTGCCGACGAATACACGGAGAAGCTCGTGCGGTCCCTCGACGCCGAGGGCACACGTCCCCTGTCCGGACTCAAGGTCGTCGTCGACTGCGCTCACGGTGCCGCGTCCATCGTTGGGCCCGCTGCCCTGCGCCAGGCCGGTGCCGAAGTCATCGTCTCCGCCGCCGAGCCCGATGGCTTCAATATCAACGACGGAGTCGGCTCCACTCACCTCGAACCGCTGCAGCGTCTCGTCGTCGAAACCCAGTCCGATCTGGGTGTGGCCTTCGACGGCGACGCCGACCGGTGCCTGGCCGTGGACTCACTGGGCCGTGTCATCAACGGTGACCAGCTCATGGGCATTCTGGCGATCGGCCTCAAGGAGCTCGGTGAGCTGAAGGGCAACACGCTCGTGACGACCGTGATGTCGAACATCGGGCTCAAGCATGCGATGGACAAGTACTCGATTGAGACTGTCCAGACCGCCGTCGGTGACCGCTACGTCCTCGAACGCATGCTGGCAGACGGCTTCGTCCTCGGAGGGGAGCAGTCCGGGCACGTGCTCATGCTCGACCACGGCACGACCGGCGACGGCGTGCAGACGGCCCTGCACCTGATGAAGCGCATGGCCGATTCGAAGCGCACGTTGGCCGACCTGGCTGCCGAGATCCCTCAGCTGCCCCAAGCGCTCGTCAACGTCAAGGGCGTCGACAAACACGGTGTGGACCACCCGAAGGTCACGGCCGAAGTCAATGCCGTCGAGGCCGAACTCGAAGGCTCGGGTCGCGTCCTGCTGCGGGCCTCCGGCACCGAGGCGCTGATCCGCGTCATGGTCGAAGCCGAGACCGAAGACATCGCCCAGGCCCAGGCCGAACGTCTGGCCGCCAACGTCAAGGACAACCTGGGGCTGTAGGAATTCTCAGATGCAGTTGTAGGAATTCCCAGATGCAGCAGAGGCCGCAGTCGCAGACAGCGCTGCGGCCTCTGTCATGCCCGAGCTTCGTTCGCGGTTGCGCAGCTCAGCTCGCGGCGAACTGGGTGGCGTAGAGTTCCGCGTAGCGCCCGCCCAGGGCCAGCAGCTCGGTGTGAGAACCCGACTCGACGATGCGACCGGCCTCGACGACGAGGATCGTATCGGCCTGGCGGATCGTGGAGAGCCTGTGCGCGATGACCATTGCGGTGCGGCCGCTCATGGCCCGCGACAGTGCCTGCTGGACTGCCGCCTCATTCGTCGAGTCCAAGGCGGAGGTCGCCTCATCGAGGACGACCACCTCTGGGGCGGCCAACAGCATCCGGGCGATCGTCAGACGCTGACGCTCACCACCGGAGAGTCTGTAGCCGCGCTCACCGACGAGCGTGTCCAGGCCATCAGGCAACGAGGCGATGACGTCGTGGAGCTGCGCGCCGTCGATGGCCTCATACAGTTCGGCATCCGTGGCACCCGGCTTCGCCAAGGACAGGTTCGCCCTGATGGATTCGTGAAACACGTGCCCGTCCTGAGTGACCACGCCGACGGTGCTGCGCAGCGCCTGGGCCGACAGCTCGCGCACGTCGACCCCACCGATCGTGATCGACCCCGAGGTCACGTCGTAGAGACGGGGCAGCAGCGAGGCGGTCGTCGATTTACCGGCGCCTGAGGAGCCGACCAGGGCGACGGTGTGCCCAGCTGGGATCGTGAAGTTCAGTCCGTGCAGGACCTCGTCGCCGCCTCTGGTGTCGAGCACGGAGACGTCCTCGAGGCTGGCGAGGCTGACCTGTTCGGCGCTGGGGTAGGCGAAGTCGACGTTGGAGAACGTCACGTCAAGACCGCCCTCCGGCAGTGATTTCGGTGCCTTGGGCTCCTTGATGAGGGGGACTAGGTCGAGGACCTCGAAGACGCGCTGGAAGCTGACGACGGCGCTCATGATGTCCAGGCGAGCGTTGGCCAGCATGGTCAGCGGCGTGTAGAGCCGGGTCAGGAGCAGTGCGAGGGTGACGACCTGGCCGGCGTTGAGGTTGCCCAGGACAGCCTGGGCACCGCCGATGCCGTAGACGAGGGCCAAGGCGAGGGCGGAGACGAGCGTCAGCGAAGACACGAACGTCGACTGCAGCATGGCCACCTTGACCCCGATGTCGCGGACCTGAGCGGCACGGTCGGAGAACTCCTCGTTCTCGGTCTTGGGGTTGCCGAAGAGCTTGATCAGGGTCGCACCTCCCGCGGAGAACCGTTCGGTCATCCGCGTCGACATGCTCGCAGAGTTGTCTGCGGCCTGGAACTGCAGGGAGGCAAGCTTTCCGCTAAGCAGCTTGGTGGGGATGATGAAGAGCGGCAGCAGCAGGATCGACATGACGGTGACCTGCCAGGAGAT
>JAKDKQ010000044.1 GCA_030453295.1 Janibacter sp. | reverse complement strand
CCGCGACGGACGAGAGCTGGCCGCGACGGACGACAGCTGGCCGCGACGGACGAGAGCTGGCCGCGACGGACGAGAGCTGGCCGCGACGGACGAGAACTGGCCCCGCGGGTGCGTCAGGCCGAGGCGAGGACGTCGGCGGGGGTGGCGTCCGTGGGGAGCCAGGTGACGCGCAGGTCGCGGTAGAGCGAGGCGATGCCGGCGGCGGTGGGGTCGATGCCGACGGCCGCGAGCGATGGGCCGAGGGTGTCGAGCTCGGGGGTGATGCCGACGATCGGTGCGGAGGTGCCCCGCAGGGCGTCTCGGACACCGGGGACGCCGAGCACGATGCCGATCGACAGGACCGGGTCGGCGGGAGCCAGGAGGACGAGGTCGGTCTCGCGCAACGCGTCGAGCACCCCCGGTGCGGCGACCGCGCGATCCATGCCGGCGACGACGAAGCGGGTCGCCGGGGGCGAGCCCAGCTCGTGTCGCCACTGCTGGACGTGGACTGCCTGCTGCTCCTGCTCGCTCTCGAGGACGGCGTGGGTCTCGACGGGGACATCGCTCATCGGGAGCAGCCGGACACCACGCGTCGAGAGTCCGCGCTGGGTGGCCAGGCGCGCGGAGACCTCGCTGAGGGTCGCTCCCTGACCGAGCCACGCGGTGCGGGCGAGGTGGGTGGCCATCTCGCGGTCGCTCACCGGGTACCACTGCGGGTAGACCTCGAGGGCGGCCAGCTCGTCAGCGACCGTCGTGGAGTCGCCTGACGCGTCGTTGGACAGCTGGGTGAGGAGCGAGTCGATGTCCGGGCACACGCGCAGACCCCAGAGCGAGATGTCATCGCCGGTGTTGACGACCGTCGTGACCTCCGTCTCCTCGGGGGAGTCGTGCAGGTGGTCGACGAGGCCGCGGACGAAATGGGCTCCGGTGATCCCACCGGAGATGACGGTGATGCGCATGCGCACATGGTCGCAGCCCGGCCTGATTGCGTCGCATCCGGCATACCGTTCGCAGACTCCATAGCCTGCTCGGCTTGACGACGCACGCATGACACGCATGTAATTACAGACATGTCACCGCCGAGATCATCGGTGAGGGCATGAAGGACAGGGTCGGGTGCCGAGGTCGAGGAGGGACCGTGCACGAACTTCAGTTGATCATGGGTGGCGAGGCCACCGACGAGTCGTCGGAGATGTCATGGCAGGAGCGTTCGCTCTGTGCTCAGACGGATCCGGAGGCATTTTTCCCTGAAAAGGGTGGCTCCACGCGCGAGGCCAAGAAGGTCTGCGTCGGGTGCGAGGTGCGACAGGAGTGCCTCGAGTACGCCCTGGCGCACGACGAGCGCTTCGGTATCTGGGGCGGGTTGTCCGAGCGGGAGCGCCGCAAGCTCAAGAAGCGCGCAGTCTGACTGTCGGCGAGGTCGTGACGCAGCCCAGCCCCACGCCGACCTCCGCCTCACCTTCCCGGCGGACGACAGCACCTCCGGTGACCGTCACCGCGGTCGTCGTGGCGCGCATCAGAGAAGATGCCGGACAGGTCCTGAGCGCCCTCCTCGCGCAGGACCGTCTCCCCGATCGACTCCTCCTCGTCGACGGTGCCCTGGACGGGCTGGGCGACACGAGCGGTCTCCTCCAGCCGGTGGACGACGCGGGTATCGACGTCCTGACGAGCACGCTCGGGCCACGCCGTGGCATCCGCCGGATCCTGCCGGCGATGGTCGAGCGGCTGCCGCGTGCGACGGTCGGCCGGGACCTGGTGTGGGTGCTCACCTCACGATCGCGCCCTCACCCCGAGGCCTTGCGGCGGCTCATCGCCGTCACCGGTCGTGGCGTGGGGATGGCCGGTCCCAAGCTCGTCGACGAGAGTGACCCGTCACGGATCGTGCGGTTCGGCCTCCAGGTGACACGCACCGGGCGGATCGTGCCCGACCCGGTGGCCGGCACGACGGACCAGGGCCAGCACGACGCCGATGTCGACGCGATCGCGGCGCCCCTGGACGGACTCCTGCTCGACCGAGAGACCTACGAGTCCTTGGACGGGCACGACCCGACGCTGGGTGACCTGGGCGGTGACCTCGATCTGGGCTGGCGCTCGCAGCGTGCAGGCCGTCGAGTGGTCCTCGTCCCCGACGCGCGCGTCGCGGTGCATCCGACGGCCGCCGAACGGCGCCCGACGACCAGCCATCGGCGACAGGCACGCCGTGCCGCGCTGGTGCGAGCGCACATCACGGCCGCGCCCTTCCTTGCCGTGTGGATCGCGGTGAGCAGCCTCGTCACCGGGCTCGGCCAGATGGTGCTCAAGCGACCCGGCATGGGCGCCGACGAGCTGGCGAGCCTGCCGGCTGCCCTCGACGTGCGCACGCTGCGCTCGCGCCTGCGGGGACGCGCGCCACGCGAGGTGGCCCGCAGCGACCTCAAGGCACTGTTCGTTCCCGGCCGTGATGTCCGCCGACGGCTGGTCGATGACGCCCGAGGGTCCGTGGACCGCGACGGCGGGATCGAGGCTCGCTCGCTCGAGGTGGAGCGGGGTGGCGGATGGCTCAACCATCCGCTCCCATGGCTGCTCCTCGTCACGGTCGCGATGTCGGTGTGGTCGGCCCGTCACATCACCGGCGAGCTGCGCCACCGCGTCGACTCCGGACTCGTGGGCGGTGAGCTGCTCGGAGGCCGGGCGACCGCTGGGCAGCTGTGGGACTCGTGGTGGATGTCCTGGCACGGTCCCGGCTGGGGCAGCGGGGGAGAGCAGAGCCCTGCCCTCGTCGTGCTGGCGTTGCTGAGCAAGATCATCGACTGGGTCCCCGGCCTGGGGTCCGCCCATTCACCCGCAGGAGTGGTGCTCACTCTCCTCGTGGTGACCGCCCTCCCCGTGGCCGCGGTCGTCGCCTGGTGCACCTCCCGCACCTTCTCCGACCGCCCGTGGCTACGGGCTGCCGGCGCGCTCGCGTGGGTCACGTCCGCGCCCGCTGCGATGGCCGTCGGCGAAGGACGCATCGGCGCCCTCTGCGTCCTCGTGCTGATGCCCCGTGTCGCCGCTGGGCTCGTGCGTGCCTCCCGGCGCACCACCAGCTTCAGCGACTCCGTGCGCACCGCACTCTGGGGCGCGCTGCTCGCGACAGTGGTCCCCTCCATCGGAGTGGTGGTCATCGTCACCGGCCTCGGTCTGCTGCTCATCGGCGACAACCGGCGTCGGTGGCGGGGGATCGCGCTGGTGGTCATCCCCCTTCTCCTCGCCGGGCCGTGGTTGTTGACCCTCCAGTCCCAGCCCCGCCGCATCCTCGCCGGGTGGGGCATGACGGACACGCCCGAGGCCGGCTCGGCGGGCATGCTCGCGTTGGGGCAGCTGTCGGGTGGTGCCGTCACGACCTGGTGGACGGCGGCCATCCTCGCTCTCGGTCTGCTCGCGCTGCTCGTCCCCGGCCGGCGCCCCGCATCATGGGGTGCAGCGGTGGTTGCGCTCCTGGGCCTCGGATGGGCCATCGGCGCTCCACACATCGTCATCGGGCATCGACCCGATGGGGGTGCGGACGCGGGCGCTGCCATCACGCCCTGGGCCGGGACCGGCCAGATCCTCATGGTCGGTGCGGCCGTGGTGGCGGTCCTCGTCGTGGCCGACGTGCTGCCGCACGGGCTGCGTGATGGCGGGCGCCGCCGGTGGCTCCTGCTCCCGGCGATGGTGCTGCCGGTCGCGGCGATCGGCAGCGGCGTCATGGTCGCGCAGCACTCGTACGGCGACGACCTGACGACGTGGCGGGACCCCCGACCCCTGGTGGCCACGGCCGCGGCGGAGGGCCCACGAGCCTCACGCGCACTCGTCATCGAGGCGAGCGACGAGGGCATCAGCTACCGCCTGATGGGCTCCGAGCCGGGTGCCCTCGTGCGGGATCTGCCGGTGACCCAGCAGCCGGTGCCGGGCGAGGAAGAGATCGCCTCCGCCGTGGCCCAGGTGCTGGGAGAGGGCGAAGGGGAGCAGGTCCCGGGCGATGTCCTCGCCCGGCACGGCGTGTCCCACCTCGTGGTCGTCACGCCCACCGAGGCGCAGCGGCGACTCGTCGACGCTGCGCCCGGTCTGGCTCGACTCGGGTCGAGCGCAGGAACGACCACCTGGGCCGTGCGCTCCCCGGTCACGGTGGGGGAGATGCCCTCTCGCGTGCGCGTGACGACCGCGCGGTCGAGCCACCCCGTCGCCACGCGGAGTCACGCCGACACCGACGGCGCGGTCCGCGTGCCAGCCGCGGATCAGCTCGTCGTGGCGGAGTCTCTCGACTGGAGCGACCGCGCACGAGTGCGCGCGGACGGCAGGCTCGTGCAGCCCCAGACGCACAGCGCGATCCCGACCTATGAGCTGCCGGACGGGACGGACGACGTGAGCATCGACGTGGGCGCTGGGCACGCAGTCTGGAAGGTCATCCAGGGGCTGGCCCTCGTCCTCGCGCTCTACCTCGCACTGCCCATGGAACGACGTCTCGACCCCGAGGAGGAGCAATGAGCAGGCGCTGGCCCTCCGGGGGATGGGTGCATGGTGCCGGGCGCGTCGGCGTCGTCGCTGCCGCAGCGGCCGGTGTCGTCATCGGGGCCGGGCACATCGGTGCCGCGCCCGCGCAACCGGACACGTCGTCGGGCGGGGCGCGGAGCGCCGCCTCGCTCACGACCTCCTTCTGCCCGGGAGACCCCTTCACGGGGGGCGACAAGGGAACCCCGCGTGTCGACGTGACCGGTGGTGTCGCAGCCCATGCAGCCCCGTCCCAGGTCCTCGACGGCGTGATCACACCCTCGGACGAGCCCGGTGAGATCACGATCGATGAGGTCAGCGCCGCCACGCCGGACTCCTCGGACGGCACACCGCGCAGCGGGCCGATGAGCGTCGACGTCGACACTCTCGACGAGCAACCCCAACGGGTACGGGGGACGGCAGACCATGCGCCGGGGCTCGAGGTGACCCAGAGCTTCACTGCCTCCGGCAAGCGGGTCCGAGGTCTGGCGGCGACGCCCTGCCTGGCCCCGACCGCGGACGCGTGGCTGGTGGCCGGTGGTGGCGAGCGAGGGCGCCAGGAGCGACTGGTGCTCGTCAACCCCGGCGGCAATGCCGTGACCGCGCGGCTGGACGTCGTGGGGACCACGCAGACCGACTCCCCGGACCGCTCGGTCGTCGTCCCTGCGCACGGCCGCAGGGTCGTCCTGCTCGACGCGATCGGTGGGACCAGCGCGCCCCAGGCCGTGCACGTGACGGCCACGGGCGGCCTCGTCGTCCCGACGATCGTCGACAACCACCTCGACGGGCTGACCCCGGCCGGCGTCGAGACCGTCTCACCGACGATGGCGCCGTCCACGCGGCTCGTCCTCCCGGGCAATGTGCGGGGAAGCAGCCGCGGGATGGTCCTGGCTGCGCCCGGCACGCGGGACGCCGTCGTCCAGATCCGCCGGCTGGGTGATGACCCGTCGCGCGGGGTCAAGGTCGTGACCATCCCTGCCAACGAGGTCGTCGATGTCGACCTGCCCGCCGGTGGTGGCGGGGTGCACAGCTGGGTCGTCGAGTCGGACGAGCCGGTCGTGGCGGCCGCTCACGTGACCACGACCGATGGCTCCGGCAGATCCGACATGGCATGGTCCGTGGCGACGCCCTCCTTCAGCGGCCTGGGCGGCGTCGCCCTCCCCGCTGCCACTGCGGACGTCCAGCGCGCCGTCGACATCACGGCGCCGGACGGGCCCGCCAGTGTCGACGTGCTGGTGCTCGACGACGGTGCTGTCACGACGGAGCGGATCGATCTCGAGGAGGATCGCAGCGCCGCGCTCGCGGTCAAGAGCTCGAGCGCGAGCGCGGTCTGGGTGCGGCCGCGGTCCGGCCGCGTCCATGCCGCGGCGCTGTTCCTGGGACGCGACGGGGGGCGCCAGGCCATGGCCACGTCGGTCCCGGTCCTCCCGGCGCGGGTCTCCGTGCGTGATGTGCCGGTGACGCAGGCCCGCTGACCCGACGGGCACGCGCAGGTCTACCGGTGGTCCGGGTCCACCTCACCGGGATCCACGCCGAGCAGGAGCGCCACCTGCTCGACCATGACATCGTGGACCAGGTCGACGTGCTCGCCTCCCCGGGCGGCGGTCTCGACAGGGCGTCGGTAGACGACGATCCGTGCAGGGAGGTTGCCGTGGGCGGGCCAGAGCCGCGCCAGCGGCACGGCCTCCTCCCACCCCGCCGGATCCGACGGCGGCACGTCCTCCACGGCGAACTCCACCGCCGACCACCGACGTCCGAGGACGTGACGAAATCGCTGGGCCGTGTCGGCGACCAGATCGTCGAATGCCTCGGAGCGGGTCACCATGGCGGGCACCGAGGGCTCGGCCAGCGGCCCGCGCAGGCCCCGGCCACGACGATCCCGATGACGACTCACCTGTCCGATCGTAGGGCCACTGCCACGGCGTGCCTTCGCGGATCGGGAGCGACGTGGCCTAGCCTGCACGGGTGACTCTCTCCCGCCAGTGCTCTCGCGCCGCGTGTGCGCGCCCGGCTGCCGGGACCCTCACCTACGTGTACTCCGACTCCACCGTCGTCCTCGGTCCCCTCGCCACCTATGCCGAGCCACACGCCTACGACCTGTGCGAGGACCACGCGCAGCGGCTCACCGCTCCGCGCGGGTGGGACGTGGTGCGGCTGGCCATCGACCAGCCCGCTCCGGCGACCTTCGACGACCTCGTCGCCATCGCCGACGCCGTGCGCAAGCGACCCGAGCCGGCAACTGACTCCGAGCGGACCTCGCACGTGGCCACGAGCGCCCGACCTGAGCCGTCGAGTGTCACCGAGACCGGCCGCCGCGGTCACCTGCGTGTCCTGCGCGACCGCGACTGAGGCACCCTCCGGGGCAGGGTGGAGCCGGTTCCGCAGCAAACTAGGCTGACGGTGTGACCACCCAGCTCTCTGACTTCGTCAAGGCCTACGACGTGCGTGGCGTCGTGCCCGATCAGCTCAACATCGATGTGACCCATGCTCTGGGTGCGGCCTTCGCCGAGGTCGTCGCACTCGCCGACGGCGCCTCCGCCGTCGTCATCGGCCACGACATGCGGCCCAGCTCTCCCGAGCTGGTGGACGCTCTGGCGCGTGGCATCTGCGCGCGCGGTGTCGATGTGGTCCTCATCGGTCTGGCGAGCACGGATGGCCTGTACTACGCGAGCGGCGCACTCGGACTCCCCGGGGCGATGTTCACGGCGAGCCACAATCCTGCGCAGTACAACGGGATCAAGTTCTGTCGCAGCGGTGCCCGACCCGTCGGGCAGGAGACAGGTCTGGCTCAGATCCGGGACCTGGCCCAGCAGTACCTGGATGAGGGGGTGTCCGCCTTCGACGGCGTGCGACCCGGCACGATCACGCAGCGCGACGTCCTCGCGGACTACGCAGGCTTCCTGCGTGGGCTGGTCGACCTGTCGCGCAGCCGCCCGCTACGCGTGAGCGTCGATGCCGGCAACGGCATGGGGGGCCTGACCGTTCCGGCTGTCCTGGACACGGGCTCGGGACTGCCCGGGCTGCCACTGACGCTCGACCCGATGTACTTCGAGCTGGACGGCACCTTCCCCAACCACGAGGCCAATCCTCTTGACCCCAAGAACCTCGTCGACCTCCAAGAGCGCGTGCGCTCCCACGGGGCTGACATCGGTATCGCCTTCGACGGGGATGCCGACCGCTGTTTCGTCGTCGACGAAAAGGGCGACCCGGTCAGCCCGAGCGCGATCACAGCGATGATCGCCCGGCGTGAGATCGCCCGCGAGGTCGCGGCCGGCCGCTCGGCCGCCGACGTGGCGATCGTGCACAACGCCATCACATCCGCAGCCGTGCCGGAGATCATCGCCGAGGACGGAGCCCGCCCGGTGCGCACCAGGGTCGGTCACTCCTACGTCAAGGCGGTCATGAGCGAGCACGACGCCGTCTTCGGTGGCGAGCACTCGGCTCACTACTACTTCCGTGACTTCTGGTTCGCCGACACCGGCATGCTCGCCGCCATGCACGTGCTGGCCGCGCTCGGGGAGACCGATGCGCCGCTCAGCGAGGTCATGGCCCCCTTCGAGCGGTATGTCGCCAGCGGCGAGATCAACTCGACGGTCACCGACTCCGCCGCGATCACCCAGCTGGTTCGGGAGCGGTGGGCCACGGACGAGACGGTCGTCGACGAGCTCGACGGCCTGACGATCACCCACGCCGCAACCGATGGTGAGCCCATGTGGTGGATCAACCTGCGTCCGAGCAACACCGAGCCCTTGCTCCGGCTCAATGTCGAGGCGGCCGACGAGCCGACGATGGCGCGCGTGCGAGACGATGTCCTGACGATGATCCGAGAGGCCTGAGATGAGCGAGTCCACGATCGAGCCCTGGTTGCGCGAGATCCTGCGGTGCCCTGCCTGCCGAGCCGAGCTGCGTGACGAGACGGGCGCAGGCGGGCCCGAGCTCGTCTGCACGGGGCTCGACTGCGGTCTGGCCTACCGCGTGGAGGACGGGATCCCGGTTCTCCTGGTCGACGAGGCCCGGCCGAGGGCCTGAGGCGACCGTGGCCCCCTTCGACGAGACGCTGCTCGACGACGAGAGGCGCCGTGACGCCGTCGACCGGAGCGACCTGCTGCGCGCTCTCGCGGGCGCGGGTGCCCAGGTACGTGAGGCGCTCTCCCTCGCGAGCGAGAGCGACCTGACGAGGGTGGCCGGAGGCGAGCGACCCCGCGCCGTGCACGTCGCTGCCGTCGGCGGAGCCGAGAGCGTCAGCACGGTGCTCGATCTGCTCATCTCGCGCAGCGGCCCCGTCCTGCTGACCTGTGACGGCTCCGGTCCGCTGCCGGGCTGGGTGGGCCCGCTCGATCTCGTCGTCGCGATCTCCCTGTCCGGCCGCGCCGAAGGCCCTGTGCGGCAGGCGCGTGAGGCAGCCCGCCGTGGGGCGCATGTCCTGACGATCGGGGCCGCGGACAGCCCCCTGGCGGCGGCCTGCGCGGTCGCTCACGGAGTCCATCTGCCGATCGACCCGAGTGTCCGCCATTCCCGGACAGCACTGTGGGGCATGGTCGCTCGCGCGGTCCTGGCCATCGGTGCCTGTGGAGTCATCGACATCCGTCCCGCGGTCCTGGCCGCCGTCGCCGACCGTCTCGACGAGCAGGCGGAGCGCTTCCGACCGGACGCGGAGTACTTCGTCAACCCCGCCAAGATGCTCGCGCTGGACCTGTCCGCGCTGACGCCCGTCGTCCTCGGGGACGGACCCGTCACCGGTGTGGCGGCGCGACGGGCGAGCGCCATGCTGGCTCGTACCGCCCGCACGCCCGCGACGTGGGGACGGCTGCCTGATGCCGCAGCCCAGGTCGTGGCCTGCCTCTCGGGTCCCTACGCCAGCCCCGGGCGCACGGGCGGCGGAGCCCACGACATCTTCGCGGACCCCTACCTCGACGGGCCGGGCGGACCCACGTTGGGTCTGGTGCTGCTGCGTGATCCCGTGCCCTCCGCAGAGGCCGACCCCGCCGAGCACGAGCGTCACAACACTGCCCAGTCGGTGGCCGACCACGCGGCCTCGTCCGGCGTGCGAGTGCTCGAGCACATGTCATCTCCCGGCCACGACCTGGAGCGGCTGGCCGAGATGGTCGCCCTGACCGACTACGCCGCGGCCTACCTCGCGATCGGCCACGGGCTCGACCCGGCGTCGGTTCCCGGGCTCTCCGACCTGCATCTCCCACGGAAGGCAACAGAGTGATCGACGTCGACATCGCCGTCATCGGCAGCGGATCGGGCAACAGCCTGCTCACCGATGACCTGGCGGACCGCACCTTCGCGATGATCGAGGCAGGCGCCGTCTTCGGAGGCACCTGCCTCAACGTCGGGTGCATCCCCACCAAGATGTTCGTGCACGTCGCCGAGGTGGCCACCACGATCCGCGAAGGGGGCCGCCTGGGTGTCGACGCGACCCTGGAGCAGGTGCGCTTCACCGACGTCCGCGACCGGGTCTTCGGCCGCATCGACCCCATCTCCCAGGCCGGTGAGGCCTACCGCCGAGACGGCGACAACGTCCACCTCCTGCGCGGTCGGGCCCGGTTCACCGGACCACGCGAGCTCGAGGTCGAGATGCGTGACGGCACAACCGAGCACGTGCGCGCCGGGCAGGTCGTGATCGCCACAGGGGCATACGCGACCTGGCCGGAGGAGCTGGGCTTCGCCGCACAGCGCGAGGGCATCACGATCCACACGTCCGACACGGTCATGCGGCTGCCCGAGCTGCCCGCTCGCATGCTCGTCATCGGCGGCGGGTACATCGCCGCGGAGATGGCGCACGTCTTCTCCGCCTTCGGTACCGAGGTGGTCGTCTCGGCACGGGGCGACAGCCTGCTGCGTCACCAGGACACGGACATCTCCGAGGCCTTCACCGCCGCGGCCCGAGAGCAGTGGGACGTGCGCACGGGCACCGTCGTGACCGACCTGCGCCGCGGGGAGGACGGCATCACCGCCGCCCTCAGCGATGGCTCGACCGTGACCACGGACGTCGTCCTCGCGGCCACCGGCCGTCGTCCCAGCACCCGGCACATGGGGCTCGACCTCGCCGGCGTCGACCTGCACGACGACGCGCGGGTCGTCGTCGACCAGCACGGCCGGACCACCGCAGAGGGGGTGTGGTCCCTCGGGGACGCCAGCTCCCCCTTCCAGCTCAAGCACGTCGCCAACCACGAGGCCAGAGTTGTCGCGCACAACCTCGCCCATCCGGACGACCTCCGGTCGTACACCCACGCCGCCGTTCCTGCCGCCGTCTTCACGCATCCGCAGATCGCCTCCGTCGGCCTCACCGAGGAGCAGGCGAGGGCGCAGGGCATCGATATCACGGTCAAGGTGCAGCAGTACGGTGACACCGCCTACGGCTGGGCGATGGAGGACACGACGAGCATCTGCAAGGTCATCGCCGACCGCCGCACGGGGCGGCTCGTCGGCGCGCACCTCATCGGGCCGCAGGCATCCTCCCTGATCCAGCCGCTCATCCAGATGATGGCCTTCGACCAGCCGGTGGCCGAGATGGTGAGTGGGCAGTACTGGATCCATCCGGCGCTCACCGAGGTCGTCGAGAACGCCCTCCTCGGTCTCGACCTCAACCCGAGCGAGGACCTCAGCGAGTCGCCGCCGCTCGCGTGAGGCCCACCCTTCGTCGTCGCGCGGATACGCTGTGCCCGTGCTGATCACCCACGTGACGACCGGACCCCTGCGATGAGCGGCGGTCTCTTCGCGCTCCTCGACGACATCTCGGTCCTGGCAAGGGCCGCGGCGGCGTCGATCGACGATGTGGCTGCGGCCTCCGGCAGGGCCAGCGTCAAGGCCGCCGGTGTCGTCGTCGACGACACCGCCGTGACGCCGCGCTACGTGGAGGGGATCGACCCCAAGCGCGAGCTACCCATCATCAAGCGCATCACCATCGGCTCGATGCGCAACAAGCTGCTCTTCATCGTCCCGGCGATCCTGCTGCTCAACGCCTTCCTGCCGTGGCTGCTCTCACCGCTCCTGATGCTCGGTGGCACCTACCTGTGCTTCGAGGGCGCCGAGAAGATCTGGGAGAAGCTCTCCGGCCACGGCGCGGACGCGGAGCTGGACGCCGCCGCGAAGGACGAGGACTCGATCGTCAAGGGGGCCGTCACCACCGACTTCATCCTCTCCGCCGAGATCATGGTCATCTCGCTCAAGGCGGTCC
>JAKDKQ010000332.1 GCA_030453295.1 Janibacter sp. | reverse complement strand
TCGAGGGTGCCAACAGCGTCTACGCCCTGATCGTCCACTGCTGCGGGGTGATGGAGCGGTGGGGTGGCGAGACGATCGCCGGTCGATCGATCTCGCGGGACCGGGCGGCGGAGTTCACCGCCACCGGGACCCTGGAGCAGCTCGAGGCGGTCGTCGCCGCCCAGCGGCGGCGCTGGGTGGAGGACCTCGCCGACTTCGAGGCGGGCGCAGCTCCGCGGGGACCGGACGGCTGGGAGGCGGGCGACCCCGAGCCGATCACGCAAGGTTTCGTCGCGCTCCACGTCGTCGAAGAGCTCTTCCAGCACCTCGGGCATGTCGACCTGAGCGTCGATCTGGTGCGGGGGCGTTGAGGGACACACGTGCCGCTGTCGCCGGGAGGCCGTCGGCACGACTACCGTCGGGGGTGTGAGCGACGACAGCGTGACCACCCCAGAGCCCGACCAGCAGTCCTTTGCCGACCTCGGCCTCGACGAGCGCGTCGTGCGCGCGCTCAAGGACATCGGCTACGAGACCCCTTCCCCGATCCAGGCGGCGACCATCCCCGCGCTGCTCGAGGGACGCCACGTCGTGGGCCTCGCCCAGACCGGTACCGGCAAGACAGCGGCCTTCGCACTGCCGATCCTGAGCCGACTCGACGTCAAGCAAAAGCTGCCGCAGGCCCTGATCCTCGCGCCGACCCGTGAGCTCGCGCTCCAGGTCTGCGAGGCGATCGAGAAGTACGCGACCCGCATGCCCAATGTCAAGGTCCTGCCGGTCTACGGCGGTCAGGGCTACGGCGTGCAGCTCAGTGCGCTGCGCCGCGGCGTGCACATCGTCGTCGGGACCCCCGGGCGGATCATGGACCACCTCGACAAGGGGACGCTCGACCTGTCGCAGCTGCGCTTCCTCGTGCTCGACGAGGCCGACGAGATGCTCAAGATGGGCTTCGCCGAGGACGTCGAGACGATCCTCGCCGACACCCCGGACGACAAAAATGTCGCGCTCTTCTCCGCGACGATGCCCTCGCAGATCCGGCGCATCTCCAAGAAGTACCTCACGGACGCACTCGAGATCACCGTCGAGCGCAAGACCGCGACGGCGCCCAACATCACCCAGCGCTACCTCTTCGTCTCCTACCCGCAGAAGGTCGATGCGCTGACGCGGATCCTCGAGGTGGAGAACTTCGAGGGCATGATCGTCTTCGTCCGGACCAAGAACGAGACCGAGACCCTGGCGGAAAAGCTGCGGGCCCGGGGCTTCTCCGCCGCGGCCATCAACGGCGACGTGGCGCAGGCGCAGCGTGAGCGCACCGTCTCGCAACTGAAGTCCGGCAAGCTCGACATCCTCGTCGCGACCGATGTCGCCGCCCGCGGGCTCGACGTCGAGCGGATCAGCCACGTCGTCAACTACGACATCCCGACCGACACCGAGTCCTACGTGCACCGCATCGGTCGCACCGGGCGGGCCGGCCGCTCGGGTGACGCGATCTCCTTCGTCACTCCCCGTGAGCGCCACCTGCTGAAGGCGATCGAGAGGGCGACCCGCACGACGCTCGTCGAGATGCCGCTGCCGTCCCCCGAGGACGTCAACGCCACCCGACTGGGCCGCTTCGACGACAAGATCACGGCGGCGTTGGCCTCCAGCGACCTCGCGGACTTCCGCGGTGTCGTCGCGCACTACGTGGCCGAGCACGATGTGCCCGAGGGCGACGTTGCGGCCGCCCTGGCGATCCTGCTGCAGGGGGACGAGCCGATGCTGCTGGGACCCGACCCGGTCCGTCCGCCGCGGCGTGAGCGGGACGACCGCGGACCTCGCCGCGACGACAGGGGTGGCCCGCAGGGCAGGGGCGACCGTCACGACCGTGGCCCGCGAGGCGACCGCGGATCGCGCGGCTCGTCGGGCCCGATGGCCACCTACCGGATCGCGGTCGGCAAACGGCACAAGGTCGAGCCGCGCCAGATCGTCGGCGCACTGGCCAACGAGGGTGGTCTGGGTCGTCAGGACTTCGGCCGCATCGACATCCGCGGCGACCACTCGCTCGTCGAGCTCCCGGCATCTCTGCCCGCCGGTACCACCGACCGGCTCAGCCAGACGCGGATATCCGGTCAGCTCATCGAGCTGAGCGCGACCAGCGAGCGCGCCGACAAGAAGCCCTACCGCAAGGGCCCGCGCACCTGATGGGTCCTGACCTCGACCCCGTGGACCGGTTGGTGATCGACGAGCTCGGGGACCTCCCTTCGGGGCGGATCGCGGTGGTCGGCGACGACCACGGAGCGCTGGCCGCGGCCGTGGCCGAGCTGGCCGGGGCCGGTGTGGTGGCCCACAGCGACAGCCTCGTCAGCGAGCGGCGGGTGGCCGCGACGGGAGTCGAGGTGACCCCCGAACTGGCCGCCGCGCTCGCCGGTGCCCACCTCGTCGTGCTGCGCCTGCCGGCGTCCCTCGACGCCCTGGACGAGATCGCCCGCACCGCTGCCGTGGTGGGGGCGCCGGACGTGCGGGTCGTGGCCGGCGGACGGGTCAAGCACATGACCCGGTCGATGAACGACGTGCTCGCGGTGAGCTTCGAGCAGGTCGGTGCCAGCCTCGGTCGGCAGAAGTCGCGGGTCCTGCACGCCGCCGGCCCGCGCGCAATCGAGCAGACCTGGCCCCGCTCACGTCACCACGACGACCTTGACCTGACGGTGCACGCCCACGGCGCGGCCTTCGCCGGCACGCGCATCGACGCGGGCACGGCCCTGCTCGTCAGCCAGCTGGACCGGCTCGCCGACACCGACGCCACGGTCGTCGACCTCGGCTGCGGCACCGGCGTCCTCGCCGCGCTCCTGGCGAGGCGCTTCGACGACGTGGT
>JAKDKQ010000331.1 GCA_030453295.1 Janibacter sp. | reverse complement strand
GTCACATGAGCGATGACGCCGAGGTCCTCACCAGCAGCCAGGTCGACGAGCGCGCCCCGCGCGACTGGCGGGAGGTCGATGGGATGCTCCGCACCCGCTTCACCGTCGAGGACTTTGCCGCGGCGCTGGACCTGGTCACGCGCATCGCCAAGGCGGCCGACGACGCGGACCACCACCCCGACATCGACCTGCGCTACAACTGGGTCGGGCTGCGGCTGGTCAGCCACGACGTCGGCGGCCTCAGCCCTCGCGACCTGGAGCTGGCCGGCAAGATCAGCCGGATCGCCGCCGATGTCGGCGCCGAGGCCCACCCGCAGGTCCCCACCTCGATGACGATCGGGATCGACACCGCCGATGCCGGCGCGATCCGTCCCTTCTGGGCGGCGCTCACCGGTCACAGCGAGGCGAAGGGGGGCGGTGACCGCCTCGTCTCCCCGGACGGGCAGCTGCCCGAGATCTGGTTCCAGGAGAGCGAGTTCCGCGAGGACCGGGGCCGCACCCACCTGGACGTCTACGTCCCTCACGACCTGGCACCGGCCCGGGTCGAGGAGGTCCTCGCCGCGGGTGGACGTCTGGTCACCGACGAGTTTGCCCCCTCGTGGTGGGTCCTCGCCGATGCCGACGGCAACGAGGCGTGCGTGTGCACCTGGCAGCCGCACGGCCAGGGCGCCTAGCCCGCGAACATGAGAACCTGTGGGCGGCCCACCAGCACCTCGACACCGAAGACGGACCCATGACGCGCCCTGCCCGACGCACCATCCGCCCGTTCCTCCCCGCGGTCGCCGTGATCGGCGCCCTGGGCCTGGCCGCCTGCGGGGGTGAGGAGCCACCTCCACCGACCAGCTCGGCGGTCACGGGGAGCGAGGCGAGCGAGACGAGCCCGGAGTCGCTCGACAAGCCGGAGCAGCAGCAGGTCGACGCCGAGACCGCCAAGGCGGCGCTGCCCACCGTCGAGGACATGCCCGACGACGAGTGGCTGGTCGACATCTCCACCTTCAGCGACGACCCGATCACCTACGACCCCGCCGTGTGCGCGGACGTCGAGCTCGGCTCGCAGGAGGCCCGCACCTTCGACGACGAGCACCGCAAGGTCAACGAGGCGGCTCGCTTCAGCAAGTCCCTCGGCAACTACAACAACCTCATCACCGCCACGTACGTCGAGAGCTTCGACGCTCCCTACCCCACCGCCTTCTTCGACGCCGCGGGCGAGCACGTCACCGACTGCGGCACCTACACGTGGACCAAGGGCGGCTCCTCCAGCACGCGGCACGTCCAGGCCATCTCCGTCCCGCAGCTCGGTGACCGCTCCTTCGGCCTGCGCCTGACGTCCGACGGCGGCGACGACTACACGGACCGGCTCTACGTGCGCAGCGGGCACAACCTGATCACGGTGATGATGCTCTCCACCGACGAGCACTACGACGGGGAGCTCATGACGCAGTACGCGCAGGGCATCCTCGACGAGCTCAACGCGGCCGGCTGACGTCGATGAGTCGCCGCTCGGCCCCCTTCGTCCTCGTCGCAGCGCTGGCCCTGCCGCTCGCCGCCTGCGGCGACGACCCCACGCCCACGGGCCCCTCGTCGACCGTCACGGTCACGCACAGCCCGCAGACGCAGGAGGCCCCGGGGCCGGAGCAGGAGGAGCTCACGACGCAGCAGATCAAGGCCGCGCTGCCCACCAAGGACGAGGCACCGCAGGGGTTCCTCGTCGACTCCCGCGGATTCGACACGACCTCGGTGAGCAAGCGCACCACCGATCCCCAGTCCTGCCTGGCGCTCTACATGTCCACTCCTGCACAACGGGCCTTCGACACGGAGCACGGCGGCGACAGCGCGTCGATCCGCTTCACCCACCAGAAGGAGGAGCCCGGGTCGCCGAGCATCTCGATCGCGGTGTGGAGCTATGACGCGCCCTACCCCAAGGAGTTCTTCGACGAGGCCGGGGCCGCCCTCGCGGAGTGCCACGAGCACACGACCCGGCTCTCGCCGGACAGCTCCCCCGGTGACTGGCAGGCCGACGCGATCCCGACGCCTACGGTCGGCGACCAGAGCTTCGGCGTGCGCATCGGCCGACCGGACGTCGACAGCGGGATCGACTACATGTGGGTGCGCAGCGGTCACAACCTCATCCACGCACGGATGCTCACCGGCTATCGGCAGAACAACGACAGCCGTCTGGCGAAGTACACCCAGGGCATCGTCGACGACCTGAAGAAGACCCCGTGACCCGCGCGAGGCGGCGCAGCGCCCCCTTCGTCGTCGCTGTCACGGCCCTGGCCCTCACCGCGTGCGGAGGCGAAGCACCCCCGCAGGTCGACCCGTCGTCGGCGACGACGCCCACGAGCACGCCAACCCCCACCTCCGAGGAGGCCAATCGTCCGGAGCAGCGACAGCTGACCGCTGACGAGGTCGCTGCGGCGCTGCCCACGAAGGAGGAGGGCCCCTACCCGCCCGGCCCCGAGGTCAACCCCGCCGGGCGGAGCACGGACGTGACGGACCCCGAGTCGTGCCTGGCGCTGGTGCTCGACACCCCCGAGATGCGCACCTTCAAGAAGGAGCACATGGTCGCCGGCGGCGGCCAGGGCTACCTCCAGCCGCGGGACGTCGCGGCGCCGCAGATGGCGGTCATCCTGTGGAGCCACGACGAGGTCTACCCCAAGCGGTTCTTCGACGAGGCGGGCGCCGCGCTCGCCGAGTGCACCAGGTACGCCAGTGCCGACTCACCCGACGACGCGATGGGCGAGGACTGGCAGGCCGAGTCGATCCCGACGCCGGCGATGGGTGACCAGAGCTTCGGCGTGCGGATCGGGCGCGAGCAGTTCGACATGGCC
>JAKDKQ010000330.1 GCA_030453295.1 Janibacter sp. | reverse complement strand
CCGGCTGTCGCCACGCTCGCCCTCATGGACGAGCAGGTGCGGTGGATGAACGCATCGGGGGGCCTCCCCTTCGCCTCGGGTCGCACGGCCGACTCCTCGTCGCGGATCCACGACTGGGCGACGAAGGGGGCACACACCAGCCTCTTCGTGGCCGACCCCGCGGCGCGCTCGCAGGTCGTCACGACCGTCGACTTCGACGACGAGGTGGACGCCGCCGCGATCGCGGCGACGTTGCGCCATAACGGGATCGTCGACGTGGAGCCCTACCGCAAGCTGGGCCGCAACCAGCTGCGGATCGCGACCTTCCCGGCCGTGGACCCGGACGACGTGTCGGCGCTGCTCGCCTGCATCGACTTCGTGCTCGAGCGCCGCTGATCTAGAACGCTGCGGCGATCGCCACGAGGACGAGCGAGGCGAGGACCAGCCAGGTCATGATCCGGCGAAAGCGCGGGGTCATCGGGCTGCCTGCGGCATGTCGTGGGTGGGCGTGGACAGGACGCGTACGCGCGGGCGGCGCTGGCTCGAGTAGGTCACCTCGACATTCTCGTGCCGCGCGAGCCAGAAGGACACCACGACCAGGGTGATCCCCACCGCGATCGCTCCGACGCCGAGTGTCCACCGGGCACCCAGGACATCACCGATCCAGCCGATGATCGGCGCGCCCAGCGGCGTGCCGCCGAAGAAGATCGCCATGTACAGGGCCATCACCCGCCCGCGCATCACCGGCTCGGTGCGCATCTGGACCATGGCATTGGCCGTGGTCATCGCAGTGAGCGAGGTCATCCCGCAGGCGATGAGCGCGACGGCGAAGGCGAGGTAGGTCGGCGCCAGAGCCGCGGCCGTGGTGGCCGCGGTGAAGCCGACGAGGGAGATCAGCAGCACGCGCAGGCGGGGCTCGCTGCGTCGGGCGGCCGCGAGGGCCGCGGCCAAGGACCCGATCGCCATGATCGAGCCGAGCAGCCCGTACTCCTCGGCGCCCTTGTGGAAGGTCTGGGTCGCCATGAGCGCGATGGTCAGCTGGAAGTTCATCCCGAAGGTGCCCAGCACGAAGATCAGGACGAGGACGAGCACGAGGTCCGGCCTCCCTCGGACGTAGCGCAGCCCCTCCCGGGCCGATCCGCGCCCGGTCGCCCTGGGTGCCGGGGTCATCTCGCTGACCCGCATGCACAGCAGCGCGATGATCACCGCGACAAAGGTCAGCGAGTTGACGATCAGTGCCTGGCCGGAGCCGATGCCCGCGATGACCAGGCCCGCCACACCCGGTCCGATGAGACGACCGAGGTTGAAGGAGGCGCTGTTGAGCGCGACCGCGTTGGTCAACCGCTCGCGCGGCACCATCTCGGACACGAACGTCTGGCGGGCCGGGTTGTCGAAGGCCGCCGCGATCCCTGTCATGAGCGCCAGCAGGTAGAAGTGCCACAGCTGGGCGGTGCCGGTGAGGACGAGGACACCACCGGTGAGGGCGGTGAGCCCGAGCGTGGCCTGGGTGACGAGCAGCAGGAGCTGCTTGGGGTAGCGGTCGGCGACGGCTCCGGTCCAGGGCGCGAGCAGGAGCATCGGCAGGAACTGCAGGCCGGTGACGATCCCGAGCGCGGACGCCGAGTGGTCGGTGAGCTCCGTCAGCACGACCCAGTCCTGGGCGACCCGGCCCATCCAGGTGCCGACATTGGAGATGATCGCGCCCAGCGCGTAGATGCGGTAGTTGCGGATGGAGAGCGAGGCGAAGGTCGGACTCATCGGGCGGCGATCCTCCCGAGGATCTCGCTCGCGGCCACGAGGGTCGCCTGCTCCTGGCTCGTCAGCTCGGCGACCCGCTCGGACATCCAGCGCCCACGCTGGCGGCGGATCTCCACGAGCGCGCTGCGGCCGGTGGCGGTCAGCTCGACGAGGATACGGCGACCGTCCTGGGGGTCGTCATGGCGCTCGACGAGTCCGTCGTCGACCAGGCACCCGACGGTGCGGGTCATGCTCGGTGCCGAGACCTTTTCGATGTCGGCGAGGGCCCGCGGCGTGAGCGGTCCGCCCTCGAGGCGGGAGAGCACCGAGAACTGGTGCGGGGCGATCTCGTCCGTGCTCTCGAAGCGCACCCGGCGACTGATGCGCATGCACGCCAGCCGCAGGTCCTCGCTCACTGCGCGGATCGCCTTGGGTCCCAGTCTCGTCGCGGCCTCGGTCACGGAGCTCCCTTCGTCAGATGCAACAAGTTAGCACAACTCATTACCCGTGCTAACTATTCCGTATCTCCCCCTCCGCATCTCCTTAAGGTCGTACCCACCTCCTGCGCATCTCCTTAAGGTCGTACCCACCTCTTGCGCATCTCCTTAAGGTCGTGCGCACACAGCAGCGCCCCCGCAGGATCGCTGCGGAGGCGCTGACTGCCGAAGGGGGTTGGGCTCAGCCGACCCCGAGCATCCCCTTGATCGGGTCGATCCCGAAGTACAGGACGAAGAGCGCGGCGACGAGCCACATCAGCGGGTGGATGGCGCCGATCTTGCCGCGAGCCACCTTGATGAAGACATAGGTGACGAAGCCGGCACCGATGCCCGCGGTGATCGAGTAGGTGAAGGGCATGAGGATGATCGTGAGGAAGGCCGGGATGGCGATCTCCAGGTCGTCCCAGTCGATCTCCTTGACCTGCTGCATCATCAGGAACCCGACGAGCACGAGCGCGGGGGTCGCGGCCTCGTAGGGCACCACGGCGACGAGCGGCGACAAGAAGGTCGCGAAGAGGAAGAGCACGCCCGTGACGACCGAGGCCAGACCCGTGCGTGCCCCCTCGCCGACACCCGAGGCGGACTCGATGTAGCTCGTGTTGGAGCTGACCGAGGCGGCGCCACCGGCG
>JAKDKQ010000329.1 GCA_030453295.1 Janibacter sp. | reverse complement strand
CTTGGGTGTTGGCGGTCGACCGCCCGTGCCGGATGAGGATGCAGTACGCCACGCCCTCACCTTAGGCGCACACGCGCGCTGGGCCTGAGACGATGCCCCGGTGATCGTCGACCAGGCCCGCTACCACGAGGGCAGACGACTGCCCTGCCCTGACATCAGTGACGAGCTCGACGCCATCCGCGCCGACGGCTCCTCCGACTTCCTGTGGATCGGGATGAAGGACCCGTCGGAGGAGACCTTCGCGCGGGTCTCCGACGAGCTGCACCTGCACCCGCTGGCGATCGAGGACTCAGTCGTCGGCGACCAGCGTCCCAAGCTCGAGCGGTACGGCGACGGCTACTTCCTCGTGCTGCGCCCCCTGCGCTACATCGACGAGTCCTCCGATGTCGAGTCCGGGGAGCTCATGGTCTTCCTCGGCTCGGACTACGTGGTGACGATCCGTCGCGGTGAAGCGGCCCCGCTGGCCGGCCTGCGGACCCGGTTGGAGCACGACCCCGAGGCGCTCGAACGCGGGCCGTGGGGCGTCTTCCACGCCATCGTCGACCTGGTCGTCGACCAGTACCTCGCAATCGAGGACGAGCTGCAGATCGACCTCGAGGACATCGAGCAGAGGGTCTTCTCTCAGGACGGGGTCGTGTCCACCGAAGAGATCTACGCGCTCAAGCGTGAGGTGCTCGAGTTCAAGAGAGCGGCCAACCCGTTGCTGCGACCGCTGACCCAGCTCACCGGTCCGTCGACCCCGGTGTCCGGCGAAGAGCTGCGGCTGCGCTTCCGCGATGTCAACGACCACTTGTCCCTCGTCATCGACAACACCGAGTCGCAGGACCGTCTGCTCACTGATGTCCTCAGCGCGCACCTGGCCCAGGTGGGGGTCCGGCAGAACCAGGACATGCGCAAGATCTCGGCCTGGGCGGCCATGGCGGCGGCCGCGACGACCTTCGCCGGTGTGTACGGGATGAACTTCGAGGGCATGCCCGAGCTGACGGCGAGCGTGACCGTCTCGGGGCGCGAGTTCTACTACGGCTACCCGATGGCTCTGCTGACGATGCTGGTGTCGTGCGGGGTGCTCTACCGCCTCTTCAAGCGGTCCGGCTGGCTCTGACTCCGGTCGGTCAGGCTCCGCTCTTGGACTCCTCGGAGTCGTAGTCCTCGCCGTCGAGACCGGAGTAGGACTGGTCGTCCTCGTCGTCGTCGTAATCGTCATCGGAGTCGTCGTCATCATCGTCGACCATGAACTGCTCGTCGACGACGACGAGAGGCGTCATCTCGCCGGTCGCGTCATGGAGGGCGTCGTCGTATGCCTCGAAGGCATCTGCCAGGTCCTCGTAGGCGGCGACAACGGTCGGGTCGTCCTCGCCCCGACGCTGGGAAGATGCCTCGAGGTGGCGCTCGAAGGCGGCGATCAGCTGATTGAGTGCGGGGCGCGGGTCGCTCATGGGCCTGACGCTACAGCCCTTGGGTCACAATGGCACTGATGCCCGAGTACGAGTTCCGCACCGTCCAGTTCCCCCGGGGCGCTGGACGCGCTGCCATCCGCCAAGAGCTGACCGATCACGCCGAGTACGGGCAGTGGGAGCTGCACCGCACCGTGGTCTACCTGAGCGGGGTCCAACGGGCCTGGCTGCGGCGCAAGATCATCCGTGTCCCGCGCCCGCCGGCCCTCCCTTCGCGCTAGCAGTCCTCGACAAGACGCCACAGGACCTTGGCCCCGAACTCCAGGGACTCCAGCGGCACCCGCTCGTCGATCCCGTGGAACATCGGCGCGAAGTCCAGGTCCGCGGGCAGCCGCAGCGGCGCGAAGCCGTAGCCGGTCACGCCGATCGTCGACAGCGCCTTGTTGTCCGTGCCGCCGGAGAGGCAGTACGGCAGGATCGACGCCTCGGGATCCTCCGCCAGCAGGGCCGCGCGCATGCGGTCCACGAGGTCGCCCTCGAAGGGAGAGTCCAGCGAGATGTCCTTGTGGTCGACGACGACCTCGACATGCTCACCGGCGAGCTCACGGATGGTCGCCATGAGGTCCTCCTCGTGGCCGGGGAGGAAGCGGCAGTCCAGCGCAGCGGAGGCCGTCTGCGGGATGACATTGTGCTTGTAGCCGGCGTCGAGCATGGTCACATTGGCCGTGTCCTGCAGCGCCCCTCGCACAAAGCCGGCGGCCGGCCCGATGCGCTCCAGGAGAGCCTCGGCGTCCTCGTCGCTGTAGCCGACGCCGGTGATCTCGGAGAGCCCGTCGAGCAGCCCGCGGACGGACACGATGAACTCGCGCGGCCACTTGTGGGCATCGATCCGCGAGATCGCCTCCGCCAGGTGGACGATCGGGTTGTCCGAGGTCGGGACGGACCCGTGCCCCGCGGTGCCCTTGGCCTCGAGGTGCAGCCAGGCGATCCCCTTCTCCGCTGTCTGCAGCAGATAGGCACGGTGCGGCTCGCCTTGAGCGTCCTCGACGGTGACGCTGTAGCCGCCGACCTCGCTGATCGCCTCGGTGACGCCCTCGAAGACCTCGGGGTGCTCCCTGACCATGAACTGGCTGCCGAGGACTCCCCCGGCCTCCTCGTCGGCGAAGAAGACGAAGAGCAGGTCCCGCGGCGGCACGGTGCCGGTGCGGGCCAGCTGCCGCACGCACGCGAGCATCATCGCGACCATGTCCTTCATGTCAACGGCGCCGCGCCCCCAGAGGCACCCGTCGCGCTCCACCCCGTCGAAGGGGGGAACGCTCCAGTCCTCGGCATTGGCCGGCACGACATCGAGGTGCCCGTGGATGCACAGCGCGCCGCGCTCGCGGTCGGCGCCCGGGATGCGGATGGAGACGGTGGTGCGACCGGGCTCGGACTCGAAGACCTGCGGCTCCAGCC
>JAKDKQ010000328.1 GCA_030453295.1 Janibacter sp. | reverse complement strand
CGCCGCGTCCACTCGTCGAGCGTCAGCTCGGTGCAGTTGCCGGCGTCGAGGTCGAAGATCTCCTCCATGCGCCGGGCGACGTCGGCGTCGAGGATCTCCATGTTGACCTCGTAGTTGCCCGCGAGGCTCAGTCGGTCGATGTTGGCCGTGCCGATCGTCGACCAGACGCCGTCGATGGTGGCGGTCTTGGCGTGGACCATCGCGTTCTCGAAGCGCAGGAGGCGCACGCCGCCCTTGAGCAGGCGCTCGTAGAGGGTGCGGCTGAGCCAGTCGGCGATGATGTGGTTGCTGAAGTGGGGGACGATCAGGCGCACGTCGACCCCACGCTCGGCGGCCTGCACGAGGCTGCGGACGAAGGCATCGTCGGGGATGAGGTACGCGGTCGTGAGCCAGACCCGGGTGTCCGCGCGGTCGATCGCCTCGAGGTACATGTTGCGGATCGGGTAGACCATGTCGGCCGGCAGATTGCGGTGCACCCGCATGTTGTGGCTCCACGTGCGCCGGGGCGGCTGGGCGAGTCGCGGGCTGCCCCCGTAGTGGTTCCAGTAGTCGACAAAGGTGTTTTCCAGCTCGACGACCATGTCGCCGCTGTAGCGCGCGTGGGTGTCTCGCCAGCGGTTGGCGTAGTCCTGGCCGATGTTGTACCCGCCCAGGTAGGCCGCCGTGTGGTCGGTGACGAGCAGCTTGCGGTGGTTGCGACCCCAGTGGCTCGGGAAGAGGAACTTCGTGCCACCGGTGACGAGCGGATGGCGCTTGACGTGGATGCCCGTCGGGAGACCCGCGTAGAAGTCCTTGGGGACGACGAGGTTGGCGAAGGTGTCGAAGACGATGTACACCTCCACGCCGCGCGCGTGGGCATCGATCAGAGCCTGTCGGAAGCGCCGCCCGACGGCGTCGTCCTTCCAGATGTAGGTCTCGAAGAAGATCCGAACCTTCGCCGCCTCGATGTCGGCGATCATCTCCTCGAAGAGGTGCTCGCCGAAGGTGTAGATGCGCACCTCGCCGCCGTCGACCGGGACGGGCTCGCCGTGCCGGTGCGGGAACTCCCGGTCCGGACGGTCCTTGCGCCTCGCGCTGTCGAAGATGAGCAGCCCTGCGACAGTGGCCAGCTGGGTGGCCAGGACGCCTGCCGCGGCCCGGCGCACCACGCGACGGGCATCGCGACGGCGCCGGCGGCGACGGGCGGCGCGGATGTCCATGCACCCAGCCTAGAGGCGGGCGAAGGGGGTGCCCGGAACCGGGGCCGTGTGGCGACCCGCCGAGCCTGCACCTTGACGTCGCTCCTCTCGTGATCCATCCTCATGGCGTCGAATGATCCGGCGCCGCCACCCCAGTGGACGTTGCGCCGTTGACCACCGTCGCGCCGCTGGCCCGACCGGGTTGGACACGCGTGTGTCTCTGCCACTATGCTGTCGCTTTGCGCTGCCTTAGTCCTGCCGTGACTCTGTCTGACCGCTCGAATCCCCTCAGTGCCGAGGTGTGTTGAGCGCCTGACGGAGTGCGACCGGGAGCCCCGCAGCGCCGCCCGACCCTCAAGGCCCGTGGAAGGATCCATCCTTGGCTGCCTCGCGCACCGCTTCCCCGATGTCCACCGCACGGACGGCTTCTGGCCGTCTGTCCTTCGCGAAGATCCGCGAGCCTCTGGAGGTCCCCGACCTCCTGGCCTTGCAGACCGAGAGCTTTGACTGGCTCCTCGGAAACGAGAAGTGGCAGGAGCGCGTTGCCGCTGCTCTGGATGCCGGTCGACGTGACGTCCCCGAGCGTCCTGGACTGGAGGAGATCTTCGAGGAGATCTCCCCGATCGAGGACTTCTCCGGCTCGATGAGCCTCTCCTTCAGGGAGAGTCGCTTCGAAGAGCCCAAGTACTCCGTCGACGAGTGCAAGGAGCGGGACCAGACGTACTCCGCACCCCTGTTCGTCACGGCCGAGTTCATGAACGCCGAGACCGGCGAGATCAAGAGCCAGACGGTCTTCATGGGCGACTTCCCGCTCATGACCGAGCGCGGCACCTTCGTCATCAACGGCACCGAGCGCGTTGTCGTCTCGCAGCTCGTCCGCAGCCCGGGCGTGTACTTCGAGCGCTCCGCGGACAAGACGTCCGACAAGGACATCTACTCGACCAAGATCATCCCCAGCCGTGGTGCCTGGCTGGAGTTCGAGGTCGACAAGCGCGACCTCGTCGGCGTGCGCGTCGACCGCAAGCGCAAGCAGTCGGTCACCGTGCTGCTCAAGGCGCTGGGCATGAGCACCGCCGAGATCCTCGAGGAGTTCGGCGAGTTCGACTCCATGCGCGCGACCCTCGAGAAGGACACGGTCGAGGACCAGGACGCCGCGCTGCTGGACATCTACCGCAAGCTGCGCCCCGGCGAGCCGCCGACCCGTGAGGCCGCGCAGAACCTGCTCGACAACCTCTACTTCAACCCCAAGCGGTACGACCTGGCCAAGGTCGGTCGGTACAAGATCAACCGCAAGCTGGGACTCGAGGCCGAGCTCAGCTCCTCCGTGCTCACGCTCGAGGACATCGTCGCGACCCTCAAGTACCTCGTGGCGCTGCACGCCGACCAGGCCACCCTGCCGGGTGTGCGTGACGGTGAGGCCTTCGAGGTGCCGGTCGAGACCGACGACATCGACCACTTCGGCAACCGCCGGGTGCGCAGTGTCGGTGAGCTCATCCAGAACCAGGTCCGCACCGGTCTCTCGCGCATGGAGCGCGTCGTCCGCGAGCGGATGACGACCCAGGACGTCGAGGCCATCACGCCGCAGACCCTGATCAACATCCGGCCGGTCGTCGCCTCCATCAAGGAGTTCTTCGGCACCAGCCAGCTGTCGCAGTTCATGGACCAGAACAACCC
>JAKDKQ010000327.1 GCA_030453295.1 Janibacter sp. | reverse complement strand
CGCCGTCATCGCGACGCTCGCCGAGCACGGGGTCGGAGGTCCGGGACCGGACCGCTTCACCTCGCCCGACCTGAGCGCCGCTCACCTCGCCGTCGTCGACGGGTCGGCCCGAGCCGCGGCCGAGTCCGTGACGGGTCCACTGCACTAGTCCAGAGCATCGCCCCGTCGAGACGGTCGCTCTGCGACCTCCTCAGGGAGCGTGAAGAGAAAGAGAGTGTGATCACCATGGACGGAGCCCGTCCCGTGCGTGCCCCCCGAGGCACCGAGCTCACCGCCCGCAGCTGGCAGACCGAGGCGCCGCTGCGCATGCTGATGAACAACCTCGACCCCGAGGTCGCCGAGCGCCCCGACGACCTCGTCGTCTACGGCGGGACCGGCCGCGCCGCGCGCTCGTGGGAGGCCTTCGACGCCATCGTCGCCACCCTCACCGACCTCGAGGACGACGAGACCCTGCTCGTGCAGTCGGGCAAGCCCGTCGGTGTGCTGCGCACCAACCCGTGGGCGCCGCGCGTGCTCCTGGCCAACTCCAACCTGGTCGGCGACTGGGCGACGTGGCCGCAGTTCCGCAAGCTCGAGGCCGAGGGTCTGATGATGTACGGCCAGATGACGGCTGGGTCGTGGATCTACATCGCGACGCAGGGGATCCTCCAGGGCACCTACGAGACCTTCGCCGCGGTGGGGCGCAAGCGCTTCGGCGGCACGCTCGCCGGGACCCTCACCCTCACCGGCGGGTGCGGAGGCATGGGTGGCGCCCAGCCGCTCGCCGTCACGCTCAACGGTGGCGCCTGCCTGATCGTCGACGTCGACATCACCCGGCTGGAGCGCCGGCGGTCCAAGCGCTACCTCGACGAGGTCGAGACCGATCTCGACGTCGCCCTGGCCAAGGTCATGGCGGCGAAGGGGGAGCGTCGCGCCCTGTCCGTGGGTCTCGTCGGCAACGCCGCCGAGGTCTTCCCCGAGATCCTGCGCCGTCACCGCGCCGGCGAGATCGCGGTCGACATCGTCACCGACCAGACGAGTGCGCACGACCCGCTGAGCTACCTCCCGGCGGAGATTGCGCTCGAGGACTGGACCCGTGAGGCCGAGGCCGACGAGGACGGCTTCACCAAGAAGGCGCGCGAGTCGATGGCCGCGCAGGTCCAGGCGATGGTCGAGTTCCAGGACGAGGGCGCCGAGGTCTTCGACTACGGCAACAGCATCCGCGACGAGGCCCGGCACGCGGGCTACGGGCGGGCCTTCGAGTTCCCCGGCTTCGTCCCGGCGTACATCCGCCCGCTCTTCTGTGAGGGACTGGGGCCCTTCCGCTGGGTGGCCCTCTCGGGTGACCCGGAGGACATCGCCGTCACCGACGCCGCGCTCAAGGAGCTCTTCCCTGACAACGCGCACCTCCACCGCTGGCTCGACGCCGCGGGCGAGCTCGTCGACTTCGAGGGTCTGCCCGCGCGCATCTGCTGGCTCGGCTACGGCGAGCGGCAGCAGGCCGGTCTGCTCTTCAACGAGCTGGTCCGCGACGGCAAGGTCAAGGCGCCGATCGTCATCGGTCGCGACCACCTCGACTCCGGCTCCGTCGCCTCGCCCTACCGCGAGACCGAGGCCATGCTCGACGGCTCCGATGCGATCGCCGACTGGCCGCTGCTCAACGCGCTGACCGCCGCCAGCTCCGGCGCGACCTGGGTGTCGATCCACCACGGGGGCGGCGTCGGCATCGGTCGCTCCATCCACGCCGGTCAGGTCGGCGTCGCCGACGGCACCGACCTCGCCGCGCAAAAGCTCGAGCGACTGCTCACCAACGACCCGGGCATGGGCGTGCTGCGGCACGTCGACGCCGGGTACTCCCGCGCGGCCGAAGTCGCCACGGAGCGCGGTGTGCGGGTGCCGATGGAGCCGACGATCCGCGACGGCAAGGAGTGAGCATGGGTGCCCCCTTCGAGTGGACCGGTCGTGACGACGGGCCCGGGCCGGAGCACCGGCGGTTCTTCCGCACGGTGAGTGCTCCGGCGGATGGGTCGCGCCCCGACGCGGCGCTCGTCGGATTCGCCAGTGACGAAGGGGTGCACCGCAACAAGGGGCGGGTCGGCGCGGTCGACGGGCCGACCGCCCTGCGCTCGGCACTCGCCTCGCTCGCCGTCCACGAGGACCTCACGGTCGTCGACCACGGTGACATCGCGGTGGAGGGTGATGACCTCGAGGACGGTCAGCGCCGGCTGGGGGCCGCCGTCGAGGCTGCACGCGAGGATGCGCCGCTGACGGTCGTCCTCGGCGGCGGACACGAGACCGCCTACGGCAGCTACCTCGGGCTCGGCCAACGGCCACGTCTGGGCGTGCTCAACCTCGACGCGCACTTCGACCTCCGGCAGGAGGACCGGCCGACGTCAGGGACCCCCTTCCTGCAGATCGCCCGGGACCGACAGGCCCAGGGGTTGGACGTGCACTACGCCGTCCTCGGGGTGAGTCGGGCGAGCAACACCGGTGTCCTCTTCGACACCGCGGCCGAGCTCGGTGCACCGTGGCTGCTCGACGACGACTGCCAGGAGGTCGAGGGACCACGTGAGTTCGTGCTGCGGTTCCTCGACGAGGTCGATGAGGTCTACCTGTCGATCGACCTCGACGTCCTCCCGGCCGCCAACGCTCCGGGAGTGAGCGCGCCTGCGGCACTGGGGGTTCCCCCCTTCGTCATCCAGGCGGTGTGCGATGCCGTCGCCGACAGCGGCAAGCTGATCCACCTCGACGTCACGGAGCTCAGCCCGCGCTTCGACACCGATCAGCGCACGGCCAAGGTCGCGGCTCGGCTGATCCATCGCGTCATCACCCGAGCTGCCGTCCGGAGGAAGGTCTGACCATGAGCACACTCAT
>JAKDKQ010000326.1 GCA_030453295.1 Janibacter sp. | reverse complement strand
CCGATCTTGTCGGAGGGGTTGTGGGAGGCGATCGCGAGCACCGGGGCGCCGTCGCGGTGGGCGTCGAACAGGCCCTGGATCAGATGGGTGTTGCCCGGGCCGCAGGACCCGGCGCAGACGGCGAGCTTCCCGGTGAGCCGGGCCTCGGCGCCGGCGGCGAAGGCTCCCGCCTCCTCGTTGCGCACGTGGATCCACTCGATGCCCTCGGTGGTGCGCACGGCGTCGACCACGGGGTTCAGCGAGTCGCCGACCACTCCGTAGATCCGCTCGACGCCGAGATCGCGCAGCTGGGTGACGAGGAGCTGGGCGAAAGTGCTGGCCATGGTGGTACCTCCAATGGGTGCGTCCGAGTGGGGCGCCGGGCCCGGGCACGGCGCCCGTTGCCCTCATCCTAGCCTCGATGTTTCATCGGGGTTGTGAGCGGGGGCGACCGGCGTCGTTGCCGGTGTTCAGCTGCTGATTCTGGCATGTGGGTGTGACGATCTGTCGCCGTGTCCGTGGCGGGCGGTCGGGTTCCACTCCCGAGAAGGTGCTGGGGATCGTAGGGACGAGCGGGCTCGCCGGTTCAGGTCTGCGCGACGGCGATGCGGAGCCGGTTGACGCCGGTCAAGACGGTGAGTGCTTCCGGGGCGTGCCGGGCGAGGTGTAGGACCTTGTGCCGACAGCGCCGCACGAGAGTCGCGGGAATCTCAAACAATCGCGCACGGAGTCGTTTGGGCTCCCACTTCCGCGCGTCGTCACTGGTGAAAGCGATGGTTTGCATCCAGGCGACCAGGTCGGAGGCGAGCTGGACGATCTGGCACCAGACCTGGTTCTGCGCGAAGGACTGCAGCGGGAACTTCATCAGTCCCATGTCCTTCGCGTTCCGGATCCGGTCCTCGCAGCGCGCACGGCGACGGTGACGCAGCTCGAGGACGGGCAGTTGCCCGCGCGGGGCGTTGGTCGCGAACGCGGTGATCCGCATGCCCTCGTGATCGGTGATCCGCAGCTGCGCTCCGGGGTGGGGTCGTTCCTTCCGCACGATCACTCGCATCCCCTCTGGCCAGCTTGTAAGGTCCAGCAGCCCGGTCAGCTCCGCGACCCATGCCCCATCGCGGATCCCGTCGTCCTCGGTGTCGTAGGCGGGAGTCCACGCATCGGCTCTATCGATACGTTCCAGCAGGTCAGGAGTGTGTGCCGGGAGGGTGAACCCGACCGAGTAGCCCAGACGCTGCGTGGTCAGCCAGTCGATGAAGCCCTTGGTGCCGCCGGCCCCGTCGGTGCGGATCAAGATCTTCTTCGAGCCCCGCCCGTCCCGGGCACGCAGGGCTGGTGGGAGCTGGGCGAGAGCCTGGCGAGTGACGGTGATGTGATCGCTGGCGGTGTTCGAGCCCGCGTTGCCCGGGCGCAGGGCGATGGCGAGGGGTTCCCCGGTGCCGGCCTGACCGTGGTCGAGGAACGCGCATAGGGGGTGGTAGCCGAAGCCGCGTTTGAACGTCGGTGCGGCCTGTTCCTTCTCGCTGTGGACGTTGATCAGGGTGGCGTCGAGGTCGATGACCAGCGGGGCCTTCGCGCTGGCCTGCGCGGCCGGGGAGTGATCACCGGCCAGGGTCCAGGCTCGTTCACGCGCGGCACGGCGGGCCCTCGAGATTGCCTCGATCACTGCCGGGGCGTCTTCGGCCAGGGTGGTGAGCGTGCGCGAGATCGTCGGGGCCGAGGCGACGGGCCCGAACAGGCCCGGCTCGCACCGCAACAGGTCAGTGTCCCGAGCGACCTCCCCGCCCACCGTGAGAGTCATCGCAAGGTCCAGCAGAACCTTCGCGGCGTGATGCTCGGCCAGCGGTTTCGTCCAAGGATCCAGCGCTTCGCGCAGCGAATGGGCCAGGCCGGTGGAGTGGAGTGTGTCGGTCAGCAGCACCGCACCGGCATGCGAGACCGCCGGGACCTCGGCAATGTCCACGCGCGGACGAGGGTAGGAGAACAAGGTAGGGTGGGACACCTGAAAGGTGCTCCTTCCGCCGGATCGATACGAGCTTCAACACCCCGTATTATTCCAGGTCAGGAGCACCTTTCTCTAAGCCGTCCGCCGGTCGGGACCACACCCCCATGAAATCCCGAGGCTAGTGGGGCGCGGTGCGCTCTCGGGCGACCGCGACCCTCACCTGCGGGCTGATGCCGGGAGCCGGCCGTCAGGTCGTGGAGCGGGCCGGGTTCAGTCGGTCATAGGCCTCGAGAATCTCCTCGAGATCCGGGTGCAGCAGGTCCGCTCTCAGGTCGAGCGGCTCTCCGGGCAGGCGCACCGCCAGCCGTGCTGGTCCGCCGGTCGTCGCGGGGGCGAGGCGCCGCAGCGACGCCTCGGAGTACGGGATCTCCGTGGGCACCCCGTCCCCTGGGGTGCGGCGCACCCCGGCCGTGGTCAGGACCAGCAGGGAGGAGTCCTCGGCGATCGCGACCTCGGCATTCGCTCGCGGACCGGCCAGCAGCACGCGGGGCAGCCAGAGCACGCCGAACAGACCGTCCAGGACCCCGAAGGCGATGACCAAGTATCCGGCGACCCCGTCGATGAGGAAGACCCCGACGGCAACGATGACCACGGCGGCGAACAGCATCGACATGCGGATCATGGACACCGATCGCTGCGATCGCTCGAGGCTCTCGCGGGCTTTCTCCCGGTGGAAGAACACCCTCAGCTCGTCACCTCCGGGCGCGCCCGGCCCGTGCTCACTCGTCCCCGTCTCGCTCATGACGGGGAGTATGCCAGTCCCAGGGCCACCCTTCAGGAGTTCTGCGCATCCTCCCCGGACTCCCCCACCGCGGGCTCCACGGCCGTGAACCGCACCGTCTGCACCCGTCGCTCGTCGACCTCGACCACCTCGAGC
>JAKDKQ010000325.1 GCA_030453295.1 Janibacter sp. | reverse complement strand
CGGCGGCCCATCAGCGCGAGGGCGGCGCCACCGAGTGCGACGACGAGCGCCAGCCCGCCGAGCACCCGGGCGAGGGTGTCGGAGGAGTCGGCCGTGGCGGGCTGGGCTGCGGCAGTGGCGGGCTCGCCCCCTTCGGCGGCCGTGACCTCGAAGCTCGGCGCCGGGTGCTCCGGCTCCTCGCCGCCCTCCTCCGCGACCTCGGACCAGTCGGAGACCTCCCCGTCGGAGTAGGTCTGCTCCGCGGGCAGGACGAGCGTGCCGGGCTCGGGGAGGGGTCCGCCGCTGATCGCGAACTCCTGGTACTCACCGGGCGCGATGCCCGAGGCCGTGGAGTCGGCGGTCCACGCGATCGTCCGTGGAGCCTCGCTGAGCGTGAGGTCGTTGGCGGTCACCTTCTCGGGCAGCTTCGCCGTCGTGACCTTGGCGGTCCACCCGGGGACCGGACGGACGGAGACGCTGGCGAGCGGCCGGTCCTGCGGGAGCGTGACGACCAGCTTGGTGGTGGAGGCCGTGTCCGACTCGTTGGGCACGCGGAAGGTCAGGGCCGCGTAGCCGCCCGAGGCCGTGGCATCAGGAGTGACGCGGACGTGGGCGGAGGCGGGCAGAGCGCTCGCGGCCACGGCGGCGGACGCGAGGGTGAGGGCAGCGCCGGAGCGCAGGATGGTGCGGGTCATGTCAGGTCCTTCGTCAGGTGTGGGGTGAGCAGAGAGCGGTCTGCCGTCCCACCCCCGGACGAAGGGGTGGGTCAGACGACCGCCGGGGCGCGGCGGGTCGGGGGCCCGCGGCGACCGACACCACCCGGACCATGGCGGGGCGGGTCGGTTCGCCCCCTCTGGAGGGGGCGAGTCCGTGACCCACCACGAGGAGCAGGACGGGAGCGGCGGGCAGCCTCGGCCACAGCAGCTGGGCAATGCGCCAGATCGCGTCCTCGCCGCGGGCGAGGACGAGCGCCAGCCGCAGGGCGGCGATGGTGTGCGCGAGGACCATCCCGGCGCTCGTGCCGTGCGGCATGGGCGTGGCCCCGTCGGCGCAGGCCACCACGACGTGGTGCGAGCCGGTGGCGACACAGGTGGCCGCGATCGTCTCGGTCGCGGCGAGGACGGTGTGGAGCAGGAGCTGGGAGATGCCCAGCGAGAGCGTCAGGGCCACCCGACCCAGCCGCCACTGAGTGAGGAGGAGCCCACACCACAGCAGGGCCATCGAGATGAGCGCAGCCACCCCGGGCGAAGGGAGAGACCCACCGCCGACGACGTGGGCGCCGGTCGACAGGCCGAACGCGGCGGCTGCCCAGGCACTCGCCCTGGCGAGGCGCAGCGCACCCCTGCTCGGCGAGTCCATGACGTCGATCCTATGCGGCGTCTCAGGCGGGCGGGCGCTCGCCGAGACGCCGCACCGGGCCGAAGGTCAGGGCCAAGGTCAGGGCGGCGGTGATCGCGAGCAGCCACAGGCCGATCGCGTAGGACTCGGTGCGGCCGTAGATGAAGCCCATGAGCAGCGGTGGGATGAAGCCCCCCAGGCCGCCGGCCGCACCGACGATCCCGGTGACGCCTCCGACCCGAGCAGGGTCGGTGACCTGCGCGATGAGGGCGAAGACCGCGCCGCTGCCGGCGCCGAGGGCGGCAGCCATCGCAAGGAAGGCGACCGTGCCGCCGGCGTGGAGAGGTGGGTTGCCCGCGGCCATGGCGGCGCAGACCGCGGTCACGGCAAAGACCACACCGAGCACGGGGATGGCGCCGACCTTGTCGGCCGTCGCACCACCGATCGGCCGCGCGGTCACGGCCACGAGGACGAAACCGGCCATCCGCAGGGAGGCATCGGCTGCCTCCAGACCGTGCCCGGTGATCAGGTACGCCGGCAGGTAGACGCTGAAGGCGACGTACCCGCCGAAGGCCACCGCGTAGAGGGCGCAGGCCATCCACGTCACCGGGAGCGTGGCATTGGCCCGCAGTCGCTGCGCCAGGCTCGTCGTCGGGACGGCCCGGCCCGGCGCATCACGCATGATGAGCCAGGCGAGGACCGCGTAGATCGCCAGGAGGGCAGCGGTGATGACGAAGGGGAGGGACTCGCCCTTGTCGAAGAGTCGCACCGTGGTGAGGGCGCTGATCGCGGTGCCACCCATTCCGGCGCCGAAGATGCCGACGGCGAGGCCGCGCCGTGCGGGTGGGAACCAGGCGTTCACATAGGGCACGCCGACGGCGAAGATCGTGCCCGCGATGCCGAGGAAGAACCCGCTGAGGATCAGGAGGGCGAAGGAGCTCAGCGCGAGGACGGGGATCGCGAGCACCGGGATGATCGTCAGGACGGAGATGATGGGGAACATCACCCGCCCCCCGTAGCTGTCCGTGAGCGAGCCCACGATGATCCGCCCGAGTGAGCCGACGACGACGGGGACCGCGACGAGCAGGGAGACATCGGACTCGGTGAGCTCGCCGAGCTGTCCGGTGCTGCGGAAGAGCGGGCCCAGCGGGCTGAGCAGCGCCCACGCCCAGAAGTTGAGGACCGACCCGATGGTGGCCATGGCGAGCATGACCCAAGGGGATCGGGTGGGTTGGTTGTGCGCCGACTCGATGCTGCTCATGGACGATCTCCCGTTGAAGGAACCCGATCCGCGGGCACGCGGTGGCTCCGAGCCTATCCAAGAAGCCGCTGGTGAGGTGTCAGCGGGCGGGAGGCCCGGTGATCATCCGTCCGCTGGACGACCGCGGCCACGGGTTGGCGGTGCACCCGTGCAGCGAGAGGGTCTGCTGCACCATGACGGGAGCCGGGCTGCCCTTGCGTGGGCAGCGCTCGTGGCCCTTGCCGAGGCCGTGGCCGACCTCGTGGTTGACGAGGTAGTGCCGGTAGAGCTGGAGGTCCTTGA
>JAKDKQ010000324.1 GCA_030453295.1 Janibacter sp. | reverse complement strand
CGGCGACGACCGTCCTGGCCAGCTCTGCCCAGTCCTTCACATGACTCTCCATCCGCGTGAACCTGTGGTTAGGCATACCTAACCACAGGTTCACGCCGAAGGGAGGTCGACTCAGCCGGCGTCGAGGAAGCCCTCGCGCGCCTCGACGCAGATGTCGGGCTGGTCGCAGAAGACGCCGTCGACGCCGACCTCGTAGAACCGCGTGACCTCATCGGCCAGACGACCGTGGGCGCCCGGGTCGGAGCCGATGCGGTAGTCGGTCGGGAGGAAGGTGTTCTCCGCGCGGAAGGTCCACGGCGTCACCGTGAGCCCGGCAGCGTGGGCGTCGGCGACGAAGGTCGTCGGCTCGCCGAGCGTCCCGTCGGCGTTGCGGGCGATCACGGCGTTCTTCTCGGGACCGAAGCCGTTGATCCACTGCGAGAGGTCCTGCATGGACTCCCCCGTCGTCAGCTCGGCGTAGGTCGTGCCCTGCTCGTGCAGGTCGTAGGGGCCGCCCTGGACCGTGGTGAGGAAGGCGCTCTTGCCGCGGTAGCCGTGGTCGTCGCGCAGGTCCTGCAGCGCCGTGAGCTCGAAGGACTGGACCCATACAGGCGCCTTGATGTGGTTGAGGTGGTGGCGCGTGACCAGCCGGACGACCTCGGCCTCCGGGTCGAAGCCCTCTGCGTGGAGGTAGGTGGAGTGCTTGATCTCCGGGAAGATCCCGATGACGCGACCGGTCGTGCGGGAGAGCTGCTCACGCGTGGCGAGCACCTCGTCGAAGGTCGGGATCTCGAACTGCCCGTCGTAGCTGGCCGACTCGGGGCGAATGGCGCCCAGGCGCTCCTTGGCCCGCAGGGTCTTCAGCTCGGCGAGGGTGAAGTCGTCGACGAACCAGCCGGTGACCTGCGTGCCGTCCAGGTCCTTCGTCGTCTTGCGGTTGGCGAACTCGGGGTGGTCGGCGACATCAGTCGTGCCACCGATCTCCGGCTCGTGCCTGTCGACGAGCACACCATCCTTGGTCATGACGAGGTCGGGCTCGATGAAGTCCGCGCCCTGCTCGACAGCCAGGTCGTAGGCGGCGAGCGTGTGCTCCGGTCGGTAACCGGAGGCGCCGCGGTGGGCGATGACGAGGGGGTCGGACATCCCCTTCTCGCGGTATCCGGGGTTGCCGGAGGAGGAGGGTCCCTGCGAGGCCGGTGCGGCGTCGGGGGTGGCGGTGGCAGTGGCCGGCGCGAGGATGGTGGCAGCAGCCACGATCCCGGTCGCGATCTTGGTCGGGTGCATGTCCGGGACGCTAGGCGCCTCACAGGCACCGGAGACCGACGCCGCCGTGACGGCCACGTGAGCACTCGATGAACGCACGGGAGCCGCTCCCTTGCTCCGTTGAGCGGACCGGGGCCACCTGACGGGGCACCAGGACCTAAGGTGGGGGTCGTGTCCAAAGTACTCACTTCTCTCCCTGTTGGTGAACGTGTCGGCATCGCCTTTTCTGGTGGTCTTGACACGTCCGTAGCCGTCGCGTGGATGCGCGAGAAGGGGGCGGTGCCCTGCACGTACACCGCTGACCTCGGCCAGTACGACGAGGACGACATCGAGTCGATCCCCGGTCGTGCCGGACAGTACGGCGCTGAGCTCTCCCGCCTCGTGGACTGCAAGGGCCCGCTCGTCGAAGAAGGCCTGTCGGCCATCGCGTGCGGCGCCTTCCACATCCGCAGCGGAGGCCGCACCTACTTCAACACCACCCCGCTGGGGCGCGCCGTCACCGGCACCCTCCTCGTGCGGGCCATGAAGGAGGACGGCGTCTCCATCTGGGGCGACGGCTCGACCTTCAAGGGCAACGACATCGAGCGCTTCTACCGGTACGGCCTCATGGCCAACCCGGGCCTGCGCATCTACAAGCCCTGGCTCGACGCCGACTTCGTCACGGAGCTCGGCGGTCGCCACGAGATGTCCGAGTGGCTCACCGAGCGCACGCTGCCCTACCGAGACAGCGCGGAGAAGGCCTACTCCACCGACGCCAACATCTGGGGCGCCACCCACGAGGCCAAGACCCTCGAGCACCTCGACGAGTCCCTCGAGATCGTCCAGCCGATCATGGGCGTGCGCTTCTGGGACCCCGAGGTCGCCATCGAGGCCGAGGACGTCACGGTGCGCTTCGAGCGCGGCCGCCCCGTCGCGATCAACGGCGACGACTTCGGCGGTGACGCGGTGGCCCTGGTCATGGCCGCCAACACCATCGGTGGCCGTCACGGCCTGGGCATGTCCGACCAGATCGAGAACCGGATCATCGAGGCCAAGTCCCGCGGGATCTACGAGGCCCCGGCCATGGCCCTGCTGCACATGACCTACGAGCGCCTCCTCAACGCGATCCACAACGAGGACACGATCGCTGCCTACCACGCCGAGGGTCGCCGTCTCGGCCGCCTGCTGTACGAAGGCCGCTGGTTCGACCCGCAGGCGCTCATGCTGCGCGAGTCGCTGCAGCGCTGGGTCGCCTCGGTCGTCACCGGCGAGGTCACCGTGCGCCTGCGCCGCGGCGAGGACTGGACGATCCTCGACACCGTCGGCGAGCACTTCAGCTACCACCCGGACAAGCTGTCGATGGAGCGCACGGACAACGCTGCCTTCGGTCCCGTCGACCGCATCGGTCAGCTCACGATGCGCAACCTCGACATCGCCGACAGCCGCAGCAAGCTCGAGGTCTACGCCGCGCAGGACCAGCTGAGCGGCGGCTACCTCGAGATCATGGGCGAGCTCGAGGCCGGCGGCGGCGACCTGATCGCCTCCAACCCGTCGGCCAAGGACGTCGACGACCTGGACGACGCCCTCGACCGCGCCGCCATGGAGTTCGGCACCGACTGAGCCGAACCGGCAGCTCGTCCGCT
>JAKDKQ010000323.1 GCA_030453295.1 Janibacter sp. | reverse complement strand
TCGAGCAGCCCGGACTCCTCACGCAGCCGCGCCTCGTCGTAGTCGATCTCGGGGGCGTCGGTGGCGGTCAGGCCCTCGATCGCGACATCGCCCTGGTCGTCGTGCAGCGTGGCGAGCAGCCGGCACATGGTCGTGATCGCGTCCGGGCAGGCGCCGCCGAACATGCCGGAGTGCACCCCGTGGTCGAGGGTGCGCACGGTGACGACGGCGCGGATCGAGCCGCGCAGCGTCGTCGTGAGCGCGGGCGTGCCGATGGCCCAGTTGAGGGAGTCGGCCAAGACGATCGCGTCGGACGTCAGCCGGTCACCGTGGCGCTCGAGGAGCCGCGGCAGCGACTCGCTGGCGATCTCCTCCTCGCCCTCGACGAAGATCGTCACGCCGACCGGCAGGTTGCCGGAGTGGGCGCGCAGGGCGGCGACGTGCGCCATGACCCCCGCCTTGTCGTCGGCCGCGCCGCGACCGTAGAGCCGACCGTCGACCTCCGTCGGCTCGAAGGGGTCGGTGTCCCAGTCCTCGAGGTTGCCGGGTGGCTGCACGTCGTGGTGTGCGTAGAGCAGGACGGTGGGTGCACCCTCGGGTCCGTCGATGTGCCCGATGACGGCCGGTCGCCCCCCTTCGCTCACGATCTCCACGTCAAGGCCCTCCGCCCGCAACAGCTCAGCGGTGCGCTCGGCGGAGGCCTGCACGTGGGCCTGGTCGAAGGAGTCGAGGCTGACGCTGGGGATCCGGGTGAGGTCCTCCAGGTCGGTGCGCACCTGCGGCATCAGCTCGCGCACACGGGCGCGCAGGGTCTCGATCTGGTCTGCGGTGAGAGTGGTGTCGGTCACGGGCCCGACGCTATCGCGACCGGCCGACCGTCAGCACCCCCGACGCTACGCCTAGAGTGCACCTCGTGTTCGGACGCAAGAAGGATGACTCAGCCGCTGCCCAGGACTCTGCCGTCACGGAGAGGACCCAGCGCGACGGCGCCAAGAACCGGCCCACGCCCAAGCGGCGCGACCAGGAGGCCGCGCGCAAGCGTCCCCTCGTGGCGACGGACCGCAAGTCCGCCAAGTCCGCGGACCGCGCCGCCCGCCGCGAAAATGCGCAGAAGATGCGCGAGGCGATGGTGACGGGCGACGAGAAGCACCTGCCCGCCCGCGACAAGGGCCCGGTCCGCCGCTACATCCGCGACACGGTCGACGCCCGCTTCAACCTCGGCGAGTGGCTGCTGCCGCTCATGCTCGCCGTCCTCGTGCTGAGCCTCTTCGCCGGCGCCTGGGCGACCTATGTCTTCCTCGGCGTCTACATCCTCATCATCATCGCGATCCTCGACGCCTACCTGCTGTGGCGCCGGACCAAGGTCACGATCCTCGACCGCTTCGGCGCCGACACCGAGACGCGTGGGCTGGCGATGTACCTCGTGATGCGCGCCTTCCAGATCCGTCGCAGCCGGATGCCCAAGCCGATGGTCGATCGCGGCGCCACCCCCCGCTGACTCCCCGCACCCACCCGAAGGGGGCGCCTCCACCGATCGGTGGAGGCGCCCCCTTCGTGCGTCGTGAGGTGGTCAGCCCGCCGACAGCGACATCGGTCCGTAGACGACCTCGGACTCACGCAGCAGGCTCACCTGGGCGACGCCGGAGCCGGCCAGGTCCTCCCACGACTCCGCGAACCACGCCTCGGCCTCGGCCTGGGTCGGGAAGGACACCGAGTGCTCGCTGGGCAGCGGCGAGCCCGAGGAGTCCTCGAGCCGCCAGCGGTAGGTCTCGCTCATGACTGACGCACCTGCACCTGCACGAAGGGGGGCTTGGTCACCGTCGCGGCGACCTCCCGGCCGCGCACGTCGATGACGACCTCGTCGCCCTCGGCGACGGACCGGTCGAGCAGTGCGAGGGCGATGCCCTGCTTGAGCGTGGGGCTGAAGGTGCCGGAGGTGACCTCGCCGACCTCGGCTCCGTCGACCATGACCGCGCAGTGGCTGCGTGGGATGCCACGGCCGGTGACGAGCAGCCCCCGCAGCAGTCGCGAGGACTTGGCGACGCGCTGGGCGACGAGAGCGTCCTTGCCCCAGAAGGTCTCCTTGTCCCAGCCGACGGCCCATGCGGAGCGGGCCATGACCGGGGTGATGTCCGGCGACAGGTCGTTGCCGTGCAGCGGGTAGCCCATCTCGGTGCGCAGCGTGTCGCGGGCACCGAGGCCGCACGGCAGTCCGTCGAAGGGGGCCATCGCCTCGACGATCGCGTCCCACAGCTCCAGGCCGGCGGCGGCCGGGGCGACGAGCTCGTAGCCGCGCTCCCCCGTGTACCCGGTGCGGCAGACGGTGAGGTCGTGGCCCTGCCACTGCGCCTCGTCGAAGGACATGTAGTCGTGGTCGACCGGCAGACCCAGCCCGGTGAGGACCTCGTCGCTCTTGGGGCCCTGGACCGCGAGCACGACGTAGTCCTCGTGGAGGTCGCTCACCTCGACGCCCTCGGGCGCGGCCTCCTGCAGCATCCTCACCACCGTCGCGGTGTTGGCGGCGTTGGGGATGAGGAAGACATCGTCCTCGCTGCGCAGGTAGGCGATGAGGTCGTCGACCACGCCACCGGACTCGTTGCAGCACAACGTGTACTGCGCCTGGCCCGTGCCGATCCGGCCGAGGTCGTTGGTCAGCGAGGCGTTGATCAGGTCGATGGCTCCGGGACCGGACACGCGCGCCTTGCCCAGGTGGCTCACGTCGAAGAGACCCACCCGCTCACGCACGGCGGTGTGCTCGGCGACCACACCACCGCCGGGGTACTCGATCGGCATCTCCCAGCCACCGAAATCGGCCATCTTGGCCTTGAGCGCGGCGTGGCGGTCGTGGATGGGCGAGGTGCGCAGGACGTCACTGTCGGTCATGCG
>JAKDKQ010000043.1 GCA_030453295.1 Janibacter sp. | reverse complement strand
CCAATGTCGACGCGACGATCGGTCAGCGCATCCGCGACGGCAAGGCCGCCGCGGATGATGCCCCCGTCGACCCGGGCGAGGTCCTGGGCGGGCAGGAGACCCACGCCGCGGGCTGACCGCCACGGCATGATCGAAGGGGGATGGGTCCAGCACCGGCTGGACCCATCCCCCTTCGTCGTGCGTCGGCTCAGGCGCGTTGCTGCCGGGCCGACGCGTAGAGGCAGATCGTCGTCGCCATCGCGAGGTTGAGCGACTCGGCGTTGCCGTGGATCGGCACGCGCACGACCTCGTCGCACGCCGCTTGCGTCTGCGGCTCGAGGCCCCAGGCCTCGTTGCCCATGACCCAGACGTGCGGACCGCTCAGGTCGCTCTCGTCGATGGTCGACTCCCCCGTGCCGTCAGCGGCCAGACGCCGGATGCCGGCTGCTCCGAGGGTCGCGAGGGTCTGCTCGATGTCGAGCCCTGTGACGACCGGCAGGTGGAAGAGCGAACCGGCCGTCGAGCGCACGACCTTGGGCGAGGTCACGTCCACGGACTCATCACTGATGAGCACGGCATCGGCACCGGCAGCATCCGCACCACGGACGACCGTGCCGAGGTTGCCGGGGTCGCGCACATTGGTCAGCAGGACGAGCAGTCGCGGCTGGGCATCGAGGACCGCCGTCAGCTCTGTCGAGGACCAGTCGACGACAGCGGCGGTCCCCTGCGGGGTGTCGGCATCGCACATGGCCGCCAGCACCTCGTCGGACGCCTCGTGGACGAAGACGCCCGCCTCGCGGGCCGGGTCGACGAACTCTGCGTAGCGGTGCGCCGCCTCAGCCGTGACATAGAGGTCGACGATGCGCTCGGGCGCGAACCGCACGGCCTCACGCACGCCTTGCGGGCCCTCGACGAGCACCCGTCCGGTGCGCCGACGCACAGAACGCCGGGAGAGCCCACGCACCGACTTCACCCGCTCCGAGGAGGGGTTGGTCAGCGCTGGGCGCTCCCGGCGTCCGAGGTGGTCGCTCAGGCCTCGACCTTGGCGTTGACCTGTGCCGGCACGTTGGCCTTGGCGATCTCGACGAGCGCGACGAAGGCCGCCTCGTCGTTGACGGCCAGCTCGGCGAGCATGCGACGGTCGACCTCGATCTCAGCGGCGCGCAGGCCCTGGATGAAGCGGTTGTAGGTCATGCCGTTGGCGCGGGCGCCGGCGTTGATCCGCTGGATCCACAGGCGACGGAAGTCGCCCTTGCGGGCCCGACGGTCACGGTAGCTGTACCCGAGACTGTGGGTGACCTGCTCCTTGGCCTTGCGGTAGAGGCGGGACCGCTGGCCCCGGTATCCGCTGGCGCGCTCGAGAACAACCCGGCGCTTCTTGTGGGCGTTGACCGCCCGCTTCACGCGTGCCACGTGAGTACTCCTTTAAGTTCGAATGGACAAGAGGCTCAGGTCAGCGACCGAGCAGCTTCTTGATCTTCTTGGTGTCGGCCTTGGAGACCAGGACGTCGTTCGCGAGACGACGCGCGTGCTGCGGGCTCTTCTCGTGGAACTTGTGGACGTGGTTGGCGCGCTCGCGCATGATCTTGCCCGAGCCGGTGACCCGGAAGCGCTTCTTCGCACCGGAGTGCGTCTTGTTCTTCGGCATGGCGCCGATCTCCTTGTCGTTGCTGTGCTGGTCTGGGTCGGCTCAGGACTCTGCCGGAGCCTCAGCGGTCTCGTCCGCCGGGGCCGGGGCCTCGGTGGACTCGGTCGCCGGGGCGGTTGCCTCGGAGGCAGCCTTCTGCTCGTCCTTCTTGCGGCGGGCCTCGGCGCGAGCCTCGGACTTCCGCTTGGTCGGACCGAGCACCATGATCATGTTGCGCCCGTCCTGCTTGGGCGCGGACTCGACCGTGCCGAGCTCCACGACGTCCTCGGCCAGGCGCTGCAGCAGACGGAAGCCCAGCTCGGGGCGGGACTGCTCGCGGCCGCGGAACATGATCGTCACCTTGACCTTGTCGCCGGCGCTCAGGAAGCGCTCGACGTGGCCCTTCTTGGTGCCGTAGTCGTGGTTGTCGATCTTCGGTCGGAGCTTGATCTCCTTGATGACCGTGTTGACCTGGTTCTTGCGCGCCTCACGCGCCTTCATGGCGGCTTCGTACTTGTACTTGCCGAAGTCCATGAGCTTGGCGACGGGAGGCTTGGCCATCGGCGCGACCTCGACGAGGTCGAGGTCAGCCTCTGCAGCGAGACGGAGGGCATCCTCCACGCGCACGATGCCGACCTGCTCCCCGTTGGGGCCGACCAAACGCACCTCAGGGACGCGGATTCGGTCATTGATGCGAGGCTCGCTGATGTGTGGCTCCTTAGCTCGGTGTGTCACTCCTGGCGACCGACGAAGAAAGGCTCCTCGCTGATCGCGAGGAGCCTCCACCAGAGCACGACATCAACAGTGGAAGGAGGATGTCGAGGCATCCAGCGATCCGTGTCGTGCCGAGACCTGAGACCCGGCAACCTGTGTCCGAGGACGATGGTCGACGCGGGTGGAAGCGAGGCTCCTCTTGCGTCATCGCCACGGGGACGATGACCGGTCAGTGACTACGCTACCAGCGATCGGCCCACGGCCGAAATTGGTCAGACGATGGCGAAGGAGAGCCCGTCGACGCGAGCCCGGAGCTCACCGTCGGTGGCCAGCTGCTCGGCGACCGAGGTGACGAGCGCACGCACGGCCTCCTCGTCGAGCCCGGGGACGAGGGTGAGCTGCACCTGCAGGACCCCCTGACCGTCCGGCGCCCCCTCGGCGAGCACGTGCTCGGTGATCTCCTCGTGCTCCCGGGTGACGCGCTGGACCGACTGCGCGACGAAGGGGTCCTCATGGGCCGGCAGCCAGGGCCGCTGCTGCGCCAGTGCCCAGACCATCGAGGCCCTGACCTCGAAGGCCTGCTCGCTGGCGCAGTCGAGCACCATCAGGTCGGCCTGCTCGCTCACTGCGGCCTGGGCTGCTCGCGCCGCCTCGACGGGTACGGGTCGCACCGAGGCGTCGAAGGCTGCCAAGGCCGCCATCGACGAGAAGACGGGCAGTGCGGTGCGCCCGTCGGGGTGCTCGAGGAGGAGGACGGCCATGTCGGCCTCCTTGTCGGCGACCTGCCCGTGGTCTCCCTCGGCCGTCTCGGACGCGACCGCGGTGACAGGGACCAGCAATCGTGCCTGCGCCAGTCGCTCGAGGACATCCTGCTCGCCGCCGGTGGTCAGCGCCCGCAGCAGTGCCGGGTCAGCCTCCCCGGTGTCTCCTGAGAAGCCGGCGGCCGGGAGCTCCCGCCCGCCCCACGGAATACCCGCAGAGTCCGCCGGGCCCGTCACGGGCGACCTGCCGCGTCAAGCGCCTCGGTGAGCGTCACGGTGCCCTTGTAGAGGGCCGAGCCGATGATGGCCCCCTCGACGCCGACCGGCACGAGCTCACGCAGGGCGACCACGTCCTCGCGGGTGGTCACTCCCCCACTGGCCACGACCTTGGCGTCCGTGGCGGCGGCGACATCCTTGAGGAGCTGCAGGTTGGGGCCGGCCAGCATCCCGTCCTTGGCCACGTCGGTGACGACGTAGCGGGTACATCCCTCGGAGTTGAGGCGGCTCAACGTCTCCCAGAGGTCGCCACCCTCCGTGGTCCACCCGCGGGCGGCGAGCGTGGTGCCCCGCACGTCGAGACCGACGGCGATCCGGTCGCCGTACTCGGCGATGGCGGCTGCGGTCCACTCGGGGTTCTCCAGGGCCGCCGTGCCGAGGTTGACCCGGGCGCACCCGGAGTCCAGGGCGGCGACGAGCGACTCCTGGTCGCGGATCCCACCGCTGAGCTCGACCTTGACGTCGAGCTGGCCCACGATCCCGGCGAGCAGGTCGCGGTTGCTCCCTTCGCCGAAGGCCGCGTCGAGGTCGACGAGGTGGATCCACTCGGCTCCCTGGTCCTGCCAGGCACGCGCGGCCTGGAGGGGGTCACCGAAGTCCCAGCCGGAGTCGGCCACGCCCTGCTGCAGCTGGACGGCGCGACCTCCTCGCACGTCGACGGCGGGCAGGAGCTCCAGTCGGGGGCTCTCGATCGTGGTCACAGTGACATCACCCAGTTCTTCAGCAGGTGCAGCCCAGCGTCCCCGGACTTCTCGGGGTGGAACTGCGTGGCGGACAACGGGCCGTTCTCGACGGCCGCGACGAAGGGGGACCCGTGCTCGCTCCACGTGACCCGCGGGCGGGCAGCAGCCATCGCCCCGGGTGCGGTCGGCAGGTCCCAGGAGCCGACACCGTAGGAGTGGACGAAGTAGAAGCGCTCGGACTCGACACCGGCGAAGAGGGTGGTGCCCTCGGCCGCGGTGACCTCGGACCAGCCCATGTGAGGGACGACGGGTGCGCTCAGCCGTTCGGCCGTACCCGGCCACTGAGCCAAGCCCTCCTGCTCGGGCTGGGTGCCGAAGGGCTCGCGCGAGCCCGAGAACATCACCTGCATGCCCACACACACGCCGAGGACCGGGCGACCGCCCGCGAGCCTGGTGTCGATGATCGCCGGCCCGTCGGCCGCGCGCAGGCCGGCCATGCAGGCATGGAAGTTGCCGACACCGGGCACGAGGAGCCCGTCCGCCTCGAGGGCGGCCTGACGGTCCGCGGTGAGCTCGACCTGCGCCCCGACGTGCGTGAGGGCGCGCACGGCGGAGTGGACATTGCCGGAGCCGTAGTCGAGGACGACGACGCGGGGAGTGGTCATTGGTGCACATCCTTGACGGCGGACTCGAAGTCCTGGACGGATCGGGGGTTGGGAGCGATGACCGGCCCCAGCTCGGTGTCGGACCCGTCGAGCACACGTCCGGCGGGCAGCCCCAGCACGGCGGTGGCCTCGACCAGCCACTCGTGATGCGTCAGGTCGGACCGGGTCCACAGGCCCCGGATCCCCGCGATGGGCACCTCCAGGGCCGCGGACCCGGTGGCCAGGGCACGGTGCAGGTCCTCCGGCGAGAGGGGCGGCAGCTGTGGCCCGCGCACGATCTCGCGGTCGGCCGCCCTCAGGGCCCACCTGGTCGGTGATCGTCCCGGCGCTCGCGCGGTGATGACCGCCGTGTCCCCGATCTCGAAGAGTCCGATGGCCGGCGCGCTCGGTGACGGGACATGGCGCGAGGCCAGCACGGTCAGCGCGTCGTCGTAGGGCGCGGCGGCAGCACTCGCCGAGGTCGCCGGAACGACGATCGACCACGCGCTGTGCTCGAGCACGTGGCACGGCACGACGCCACGCCGTACCCACTCCACGGCCCTCGCGGACGACGCGGAGAGCAGTACCACTCCCCTGTCCTGCTGGGTCATCGCATGCTCTAGAGGGCGCCTTTGGCGCTGGGGATGCCGGTGACACGAGGGTCCACGGCGACTGCGGTACGCAGAGCCCGGGCGAGCGCCTTGAACTGCGCCTCGACGATGTGGTGCGGGTCGCGACCGGACAGGACCCGCACGTGCAGGGCGATGCCGGCGTTGTATGCGAAGGACTCCATGACGTGGCGGGTGAGGGAGCCGACGAAGTTGCCGCCGATGATGACGTACTCCTGCCCCTCCGGCTCACCGGTGTGCACGACGTACGGGCGCCCGGCGACGTCGACGACGGCGTGGACGAGGGCCTCGTCGAGGGGCACGGTGGCGTCGCCGAAGCGGGAGATGCCGCTCTTGTCGCCCAGCGCCTCCTTGACGGCCTGGCCGAGGACGATCGCGACGTCCTCGACCGTGTGGTGCGCGTCGACGTCGATGTCGCCCTCGGCCCGGATCGTCAGGTCGATGAGGCTGTGCTTGGCCAACGACAGGAGCATGTGGTCGTAGAAGCGCACGCCGGTCGACACCTCACCGGCGCCGGTGCCGTCGAGGTTGACGCTCACCTCGACGCGACTCTCCGAGGTCCCTCGACTCGCGGTCGCGGTACGGGGGGCGGTGCTGCTCACGGGTTCTCCTTGGTCAGTGCGTGCGTGGGGACAAGGCCGGCCATCGCCTCGAGGAATCGTCCGGTCTCCTCCGGCGTGCCGGCGGTGACCCGGAGGTGGTGCGGGATGCCGACATCGCGGACGAGCACCCCGTCGTCGAGCAGAGCCTGCCATGTCGTCGGTGCATCGGCGAGTCCCCCGAAGAGGACGAAGTTGGCATCGCTCGGCACGGGCGCCAGGCCCATCACCGCCAGCTCGGTGACCAGTCGGTCGCGCTGCGCCTTGATTGCGTCGACCGTCTCGAGGAGACGGTCGGAGTGCTCCAGGGAGACCCGCGCGATCGTCTGGGTCTGGACCGAGAGGTGGTACGGCAGGCGGACGAGGCGCAACGCATCGATGATCTCGGGGTCGGCGGCGAGGTAGCCCAGGCGACCACCAGCCAGCGCGAACGCCTTGCTCATCGTGCGGGTGACGACGAGTCGCGGGTGGCTCTCGAGCAGCGACAGCGCCGTGGGGGTGCCGGGGCGGGCGAACTCTGCATAGGCCTCGTCGACGACGACGAGCGCGCGCGGGGCCGCCTCGAGCATCGCCTCGACGACGTCGAAGGGCAGCGCGGACCCGGTCGGGTTGTTGGGCGAGCAGAGGAAGACCAGGTGCGGGTCGGCTCCCTTCGCCTGCTCGATCGCGGACTCGACGCTCAGGTCGAAGGTGCCCGAGTCGCGCTGACCGTCGACCCACGTGGTCCCGAGCGTCTCGTTGATGATCGGGTGCATCGAGTAGGCCGGGGTGAAGCCCAGCGCGGTTCGGCCCGGGCCTCCGAAGGCCTGGACGATGTGCGAGAGGACCTCGTTGGAGCCGTTGCCCGCCCAGATCTGCTCAGGACGAAGGGAGACCCCGCTGCGGCCCTCGAGGTAGCCGACGAGCGCCTTGCGCAGGTCGGTGAACTCGCGGTCCGGGTACCGGTTGAGCCCGCTGAGGCTCTCGCGCAGCTCACCGACGATGGCCTCGACGACCTCCGGTGGGACGGCATAGGACGACTCGTTGGTGTTGAGCTGGACGGCGACGTCCAGCTGGGGCGCACCGTAGGCGGTGCGGCCGCGCAGCTCAGGACGCAGCAGCGCCTCGACCTCCCTCATCGGACGACCTCCCCCGTGCGCGCCGTGACGGCCTCGCCGTGGGCGGGCAGGTCCTCGGCCTCGGACAGGGCGACCACGTGCGGGGCGACCTCGGCCAAGGCCTGCGCCGAGTACTCGACGACGTGGATGCCGCGGAGGAAGGACTGCACCGACAGACCGCTGCTGTGCGCGGCGCTGCCGCCCGTGGGCAGCACGTGGTTGGACCCGGCGACGTAGTCACCCAGGCTCACCGGCGAGTGGGCGCCGACGAAGATCGCCCCTGCGTTGCGCACCCGCGCCGCGACGGCCGCGGCGTCCTCGGTGATGACCTCGAGGTGCTCGGCGGCGTAGGCATCGGCGACCCGTAGTCCGGCGTCGAGGTCGTCGACGAGGACGATCGCGGACTGGCGGCCGCTCAGCGCCTCGACGACCCGCTCGCTGTGCTTGGTGGCGGCGGCCCGGCGCTCGACGGCCCGGGCCACCTCGTCGGCGAGCTGCGTCGAGTCGGTGATGAGGACCGAGCCGGCCAGGGGGTCGTGCTCGGCCTGGCTGATCAGGTCCGCTGCGACGTGGTCCGGGTCGGCGGTGGCGTCCGCCAGGACGGCGATCTCGGTGGGGCCGGCCTCTGCGTCGATGCCGACGAGGCCCTTGAGCAGCCGCTTGGCTGCGGCCACGTAGATGTTGCCCGGTCCGGTCACGAGGCTCACGGGCTCGCACTCGCCGCCGTCATCGGAGGCGTCGTCGACGAACCCGTGGGCGAAGCCGGCGATGGCCTGGGCCCCACCCATCGCCCACACCTCGTCGACCCCCAGCAGCGCACAGGCGGCGAGGATGGTCGGGTGCGGGTAGCCGGCGAAGACGCCGACGTTCTCCTTCTGCGGGGGGCTGGCGACCGCGAGCGAGCCGACGCCGGCGAGCTGGGCCGGGACGACATTCATCACGACGGAGCTCGGGTACACCGCGCGCCCGCCCGGCACGTAGAGACCGACCCGGTCCACCGGGACCCACCGCTCGGTGACGGTGCCGCTCTCGTGCAGGCGGGTCGTCGTGTCGGTGCGTCGCTGGTCCGCGTGCACGGCCCGAGCGCGCTCGATCGAGACCTCGAGTGCGGCCCGGACGTCGGCGTCGAGCACGTCAACGGCGGCGGCGAGGACCTCCGTGGGGACCCGAAGGGAGCCCGGGCGCACCCCGTCGAACCGCTCGCCGTACTCGTAGAGCGCGTCTGCACCCCGGTCATGGACGTCGTCGCAGATCGGTCGGACCGCCGAGAGGGCAGCCTCGACGTCGTACTCCGCACGGGGCAGGGCCGCGCGCAGCTGCCGGGCCCCGAGGGGTTGGGAACGCAGATCGATCGTGGCGAGCATGGTGCCCAGTCTAGGTTCGTCCCCAAGGGCGTCCGACCGGCGTCTCACCGGTGCCCTTCGCTCACGGCTCGCCGTAGAAGATCCGATCGACGACGTGGCGTGCGTGCCGAGCCGTACGCCGGTAGGACTCCGCCAGTGCCAGGCCGGACAGCGGCTCCATCCCGACGATGCGGCCGACGCCGTCGGCCTCGCGCAGGTTGGAGGGCACCGAGTCGACCGGGCGCCCCCTGAAGAGCATGCCGGCGTTGCGCAGCAACGAGGCCATCGACCACGCCTCGCGCAGCACGGCCGCGTCCTCGACGTCGACCAGACCGCTCTCCACGGCCGCCGCGAGCGCCGGTAGCGTCCGGGTCGTGCGCAGATCAGCGTGCTCGTGGGCATGCTCCATCTGCAGCAGCTGGATGGTCCACTCCACGTCCGACAGGCCCCCCATCCCGAGCTTGAAGTGCGCCTTGCGATCGGCGCCGCGAGGGAGCCGCTCGGCCTCCATCCGGGCCTTGAGCCGACGGACCTCGCGTACCTGCTGCGAGTCCAGACCAGAGCTGGACCACCGGATCGGGTCGATGAGCGCGATGAAGCGCTCCCCGAGCCCGGGATCCCCGGCGACCGGTCGCGCCCGCAGGAGCGCCTGGGCCTCCCAGGTCTGCGACCACCGCGCGTAATAGCTGGCATAGCTCGCGAGCGAGCGCACCATGGGACCGCTCTTGCCCTCCGGGCGCAGGTCCGCGTCCAGGCCCAGCGGCGGGTCCGAGCCGGCCGCGCCGATGAGTCGGCGCAGCTCACCGACGACGGCCAGGGCCGCCTCCTGGGCAGCCTGCTCGTCCGCTCCCTCGTGCGGCTCGTGGACGTAGAGCACGTCGGCGTCCGAGGAGTAGCCGACCTCGCGGCCTCCCAGACGGCCCATGCCGACGACGAGCATGGAGGTGCCGAGTGGTGCACCACGCTCGGCCTCGACCTTGCGGACCACGACCTCCAGCGCCGCCTCGATCGTCGCGTCGCTCACCTCGGTGAGCGCCTCACCGACCTGGTCGAGGGTGAGCTTGTCCTCGAGGTCGGCGACCGCCACGCGGAAGATCTCGGCCCGTCGGATCGCCCGGATGGCCGCGACGGCAGCCTCGGGGTCATCGCGCCGTCCGGCGGCGGAGCGCATCCGACGCAACAGCTCCTCATGGGTGCGGGGACGCAGACCGTCGGCTTCGCCGAGCATCTGCACCGCCTCGGGGCTCGCGAGCAGCAGCTCTCCGGCGAACCGGCTGGCGCCGAGGGTGTGCGCGAGGGTCTGGGCCGCCTCCCCCTCGTCACGCAGGAGTCGGAGGTACCAGTGCGTCGTGCCCAGGGCTTCACTGACCTTGCGGAACGCCAGCAGCCCGGCATCGGGGTCGGCCATCTCGGCGAACCACTCGAGCATGACCGGCAGCAGCTGCTTCTGGATCGCCGCGGCCCGGCTCACTCCCCCCATGAGGGCCTCGAGGTGCCGCAGCGCGCCGGCCGGGTCCCGGTAGCCGAGCGCGCTGAGCCGCTCGCGGGCCGCACCGGGTGTCAGGGAGGCCTCGTCCGGGCTCAGTCGGGCGACGGCAGAGAGGAGCGGACGGTAGAAGAGACGCTGGTGCAGTCGTCGCACCTCGCGCGAGTGCCCGGTGCGCAGCGTGACGACCTGCTTGTCGGGCTGGTCCCACAGGCGCATGGCCCGTCCCAGCCGTCGCAGGTCGTCCTCGGTGACCGGCATCAGGTGGGTGCGTCGCAGCCGGTGCAGCTGGATCCGGTGCTCGAGGGTGCGCAGGATGCGGTAGGCCTCCTCGAGGACCGCCGCGTCGGCGCGACCGATGTAGCCGCCCTTGGACAGCGCGGCCAAGGCGTCCAGTGTCGTGCCCGAGCGGAGAGTGTCGTCGGTGCGCCCGTGGACCAGCTGCAGCAGCTGCACGGAGAACTCGACATCGCGCAGGCCCCCGGGACCGAGCTTGAGCTGTCGAGCCGCCTCTGCGGGAGGGATGTGGTCCTCGACCCGTCGGCGCATCGCCTGCACGTCGTCGACGAAGTCCTCGCGGGAGGCGGCCTCCCAGACCAGCGGCTGGACCGCCCCGAGGTACTCGGCACCGAGGCTCGCGTCCCCGGCGAGGTGGCGGCCCTTGAGCAGCGCCTGGAACTCCCAGGTCTTGGCCCACCGGTCGTAGTAGGCGCGGTGGCTGGCCACCGTGCGCACGAGCGGCCCCTGCTTGCCCTCCGGTCGCAGGGCGGCATCCACCGGCCACAGGCTGCCGTGGCCGGTGGCGTCGGCGCAGGCGTGCATCGTCCGGGTGGCGATCTTGGTCGCGACCTCCAACGCGGCGCCCTCGTCGGCACCCTCCACCGGCTCGGCCACGAAGATCACGTCGACGTCCGAGATGTAGTTGAGCTCGCGGCCACCGGCCTTGCCCATGCCGATCACCGCGAAGCGGCAGGTCTGGCCGGCCTCACCGAGCTCGTCGATGGCGATCCGGACCGCCCCCTCGAGCGCGGAGCCGGCCAGGTCGGCGAGCGCCCGAGCGATCTCGGGCAGCGCGGCGACGGGGTCCTCGGACGTGACATCGCGGGCAGCGATCCCCAGCAGCTGGCGGCGGTAGGCCACACGCAACGCGTCCTGGGGCTCGAGGTCCCCGTGGTCGGCGATCTCGGCGAGGAGCGCGTCGGTGCGCTCCTCGGGTGTCATCTCCTGTGCCGTGACCGCGTCGCGCCACTGCTCGGGGTGCGCGACGAGATGGTCGACGAGCGCCGAGGAGATCCCCAGCGCGCCGATCACCCGCCCCCGCGCCAGCTCGTCGGTCCGCAGTGCCGTCACGAGGTCGTCGCTGCCGCCCGCCTCCATCAGGCGCACCAGTCCCAAGAGTGCCTGGTCGGGGTCCGCGGACCGGGCGAGGGCAGCGAGCAGCTCCGCCCTCGCGTCGGCGAGCGGGGCCAGCGCAGCGTCGGCCAGGAGCGACTCCGCTCGACGCGTGTCGCTGAAGCCGCGCCGCGCCAAGGTCGGCACAGGGCGGGCAGGTGGGGTCACGAGGTCCTCACAGGCGGGGTAGCAGACGTTCCAGCTCGAAGGGGGTGACCTGGTTGCGGTAGTCCGCCCACTCCTGGCGCTTGTTGCGCAGGAAGAAGTCGAAAACGTGCTCGCCGAGCGTCTCGGCGACCAGCTCGCTCTCCTCCATCGCCTCGATGGCCTCGGAGAGGCTCGCGGGCAGCGGCTTGATCCCCATCGCCCGACGCTCGCGGTCGGTCAGGCCCCACACGTCGTCCTCGGTCTCGGGAGGCAGCTCGTAACCCTCCTCGATCCCCTTCAGCCCGGCGGTGAGCATGACCGCGAAGGCGAGGTAGGGATTGCAGGAAGCATCCAGGCTGCGCAGCTCGACCCTGCTGGAGTTGCCCTTGTTGGGCTTGTACA
>JAKDKQ010000322.1 GCA_030453295.1 Janibacter sp. | reverse complement strand
CCGGGCCGTCGACGTCCGGTCACCACCGGACCCAAGGAGCTCCATGACCACCGCCGAGACACCGCCGTCCGCGCAGGCCGAACGCACCTTCCTCGGGCATCCCCGAGGGTTGGCCACGCTCTTCAACATCGAGCTGTGGGAGCGCTTCTCGTACTACGGGATGCGCGCGATCCTGCTCTACTACATCGTCGACACGGCGGCTGGCGGGGGACTCGGCCTCGACCAGCCCCTCGGTGAGGCGGTCGTCGCGACGTACGGCGCAGCGGTCTACCTGCTCTCCGTCGTCGGCGGCTGGCTCGCCGACCGGGTGATCGGCGCGCAGCGCTCGGTCTTCCTCGGTGGCGTCGTCATCATGGCCGGCCACGTCAGCCTCGCGATCCCGACGGCAACGACGTCGTGGCTCGGCATCGGACTCGTCGCCCTGGGCACCGGTCTGCTCAAGCCCAATGTGTCGACGATGGTCGGCCACCTCTACGGCGAGCGGGACCCGCGCAAGGACTCGGGCTTCACCATCTTCTACATGTCGATCAACATCGGCGGCTTCTTCTCCCCCTTCGTCGTGGCCTTCCTGCGCGACCAGTGGGGCTACCACGCAGGCTTCAGTGCCGCCGCGGTCGGTATGCTCTTCGCTCTCGTGGCGTACGTGGTCGGGCGCGGCACGCTGGCCCCGATGTCCAACGACGTCCCCAACCCCCTGCAGCCGCGCGACCGGACCCGCACCCCGCTCCTCAGTCTGGGGCTGCTCGTCCTCATCGCCGTGCTCCTCGTGGCCGCCCGCCTGCTGCGCGGCGGCTGGGTCGGCGCCGTCATCGACACCATCTCGATCCTGTCGGTCGTCGCCTCGATCTCGTACTTCGTCGTGATGTTCCGCAGCACGGCCGTCACGGCGCGCGAGCGCACCCACCTCACGGCCTACCTGCCGATGTGGATCGGCGCGGTGCTCTTCTGGATGATCTTCGAGCAGGCGGCGTCCAAGATGGCTGCCTACGCGGCCAACCGGACCGATCTGGACTCGCTCGGCTTCCACTTCTCGGAGGAGTGGTTCCAGTCGATCAACCCGATCTCGATCATGCTGCTGGCCCCGCTCTTCGGCCTGCTGTGGGTGCGCCGGGCCGGCCGCTTCCCGTCCACCCCGATGAAGTTCGCCACCGGTGTCATCCTCGCTGGTGTCTCCTTCGTCGTGCTGTCGGCGGCCGCGGCGGCCTTCCCCGGCGCCACCTCGCCGGTGTGGGTCCTCGTGGGCGTCTTCGTCATCCAGACCCTCGGTGAGCTGTGCCTGTCGCCGGTCGGCCTGTCGGCGACGACCTCGCTGGCGCCCAAGGCCTTCGCCAGTCAGGCGATGGCCCTGTGGTTCCTCGCCGTCGCGACCGGCCAGTCCCTCGCCGCGCAGCTCATCCGCGCGATGGAGGGGCTGCCTGACGGCACCTTCTTCCTCACACTCGGTGCCATGGCCGTCGTCGTGGGACTGGCGCTCGCGGCGCTCTCCCCGTGGGTGCATGCCCGGATGAAGGACGCCGAGCCCGAGCACTCCTGACCCCGGATCGGGTGCGTGCCCGGGGCCCCCTGTTAATCACGGCAAAACCCGTATAAAATACATCAGACCTCAACCACAAGGAGCGCTCCTCACCGGACGCAGACACCAGGAGGTCACCATGACAACCATCCAGAGCCCCGGCCGATCATCCGCACCGGTCGACCACCGTGGGCTGGACGTGCTCACGCTCGACGAGTGCCTGCTGCGCATCGCGTCGCGGCCGATGGGACGAGTCGCCTTCCAGGACAAGGGCGAGGTGATCGTCCTGCCGGTGCACCACGTGATCGACGATGGCATCATCGCCTTCCGCACGAGGTGGGACTCGACCCTCGCGGCGGCGGTCAACCACGAGTCGGTCACCTTCCAGGTCGACCACTACGACCCCCTGGAGCAGACTGGCTGGAGCGTCCTCGTGCGCGGGACCGCAGGCATCGTGTCCGACCCCGTCGTCGGTGATCGCCTCGAGGAGCTGCTCGACGTCGCGTGGCAGGGGCCGCCCGAGGAGGCCTTCTGGACAGCGATCCGCTGGGAAGAGGTCACCGGGCGCGAGCTGGGGTCCAGTCGCAGCGAGTGCGGCTGCTGTTGATCCCGAGCGGCAGCGACCGACCGGGACGTGATGCCCCGGGCTGGCGGGAGCTGGCAGCCTGCGAGGGCGAAGACCTCGACATCTTCTTCCCCGTCGGCTCGGCCGGCCCGGCGCTGTGGCAGGCACAGCGGGCGACATCGATCTGTGCCGGCTGCCCGGTGACCGAGGAGTGCCTCTCCTATGCGCTGCGCACGGGCCAGGACCACGGCATCTGGGGCGGCCTGACGAGCGAGGAGCGCCGGGGCCTGCGCAGGCAGCGGGAGCGCGGCGCCTAGGGAGACCGCACGAGCAGCGCGTGCTGCAGGCACTGCACGTGCAGCCGCCGCGCCGGGCCGACGACATCGCCGTCGAGCTGGACGTGCAGGGGGTCCTCGCTGATGATCTCGAGCTCGCGGGAGGCGCGGGTGGACAGGCCCGCGACGTCGCCGGGGAGGCGCAGGACTCCCTTCGCCGCCACGCCGATCCAGTGGCCGGGGCGCGTCACGGTCACCTCGAGCACGTCGAGGAGCCCGTCGTCGACGAGCCCGCCCGGCGCGATGTGGACACCGGCGCGCACCCGCGTGCAGTTGGCCGCGAGCACACTCCACACCCGCAGGTGCTCCGGGTCCCCACCGTCGTGGCGCACCGTCACCCGGACCGGCCGGCGCAGTGCGCTCACCGCGGCGGGTGCGATGTAGGCGGGCCAGCCGATGCGCTCCTTGAGGCCCGGGCGGGTGGCCGCGACCGTCGCCGCGTCGTGGCCCATCCCCGCCAGCACGACGAAGGGGAGGTCCC
>JAKDKQ010000321.1 GCA_030453295.1 Janibacter sp. | reverse complement strand
TGGACGAGGAGTCGTCGCGACGGCGACGGCGACGACCGCCCTCGCGGCCACCACCCTCGCGGCCACCGTCACGACCGCCCTCACGGCGACCGCCACGACCACCCTCGTCGTCGCCCTTGGCACCGGAGGCCATCTCGGCCTCCTGCTCGGGGGTGAGGACCGCGGCCAGGCTCAGCTTGCCGCGCGGGTCGATCTCCTTGAGCTCGACCTGGACGGTCTGGCCCACGCCGAGGATGTCCTCGACCGCGTCGATCCGCTTGCCACCGACGAGCTTGCGCACCTCGGAGATGTGCAGCAGGCCGTCCTTGCCCGGGGTCAGGGAGACGAACGCACCGAAGGTGGTCGTCTTGACGACGGTACCGAGGAAGCGCTCGCCGATCTCGGGCATCTGCGGGTTGGCGATCGCGTTGATCGCGTTGCGCGCAGCGTCGGCGGAGGGTCCGTCGACCGCACCGATGAAGACGGTGCCGTCGTCCTCGATGCTGATGTCGGCGCCGGTGTCCTCCTGGATCTGCTTGATCATCTTGCCCTTCGGGCCGATGACCTCACCGATCTTGTCGACGGGCACGTTGACCGTGATGATCCGCGGCGCGGTGGGCGCCATCTCGTCGGGAGCATCGATGGCCTCGTTCATGACGTCGAGGATGTGCAGGCGCGCATCGCGGGCCTGGGTCAGCGCGCCACCGAGCACCGAGGCGGGGATGCCGTCGAGCTTGGTGTCGAGCTGGATCGCGGTCACGAACTCGCGGGTACCGGCGACCTTGAAGTCCATGTCGCCGAACGCGTCCTCCGCGCCGAGGATGTCGGTCATCGCGGCGTAGCGGGTCTCACCGTCGACCTGGTCGGAGACCAGACCCATGGCGATACCGGCAACAGCGGCGCGCAGCGGCACACCGGCGTTGAGCAGCGACATCGTCGACGCGCAGACGGAACCCATCGAGGTCGAGCCGTTGGAGCCGAGAGCCTCGGAGACCTGACGGATCGCGTAGGGGAACTCCTCGCGGGAGGGCAGCACCGGCAGGAGCGCGCGCTCGGCGAGCGCTCCGTGGCCGATCTCGCGGCGCTTCGGGCTGCCCACACGGCCGGTCTCACCGGTCGAGTAGGGCGGGAAGTTGTAGTTGTGCATGTAGCGCTTCTTGGTGACGGGGCTCAGCGAGTCGATCTGCTGCTCCATCTTGAGCATGTTGAGCGTGGTGACACCCATGATCTGGGTCTCGCCGCGCTCGAAGAGCGCCGAACCGTGCACGCGGGGCAGGACCTCGACCTCGGCGCCCAGGGCGCGGATGTCGGCGAGGCCACGACCGTCGATGCGGACCTTGTCACGCAGGATGCGCTGGCGAACCTGCGCCTTCTGCGCGGAGCGGAAGGCAGCGGAGAGCTCCTTGTCGCGGCCGAAGAACGCGCCGGGCGCCTCCTCGGTGCCCGCGAGGGAGGCCTTCATGGCGGCCTTGATCTCGTCCAGGCGGCTCTCGCGCTCCTGCTTGCCCGCGATGGTGAGCGCGGTCGACAGGTCAGCGGAGGTCGCGGCCTCGACGGCGGCGTAGACGTCGTCCTGGTAGTCCAGGAAGATCGGGAAGTCCTCGACCGGCTTGGCGGCCTTGGCAGCCAGCTCGGCCTGCGTGTCGCACAGCTGCTTGATGAACGTCTTGGACGCGTCCAGACCCTCGGCGACGACCTCTTCGGTCGGAGCGGTCTTGCCCTGGTTCTTCACCAGGTCCCAGGTGGACTCGGTGGACTCGGCCTCGACCATCATCACTGCCACATCGGTCTCACCGGCTGCGTCCTCGATGACCCGGCCCGCGACGACCATGTCGAAGGTCGAGCGCTCGATGTCGCTGAAGTTGGGGAAGGCGACCCACTGGCCGTCGATGAGCGAGACCCGCACGGCGCCGATCGGACCCGAGAAAGGCAGACCGGAGATCTGCGTCGAGAGCGAGGCAGCGTTGATCGCGAGGACGTCGTACTGGTGGTCCGGGTGGACCGACAGGACGGAGATGACGACCTGGACCTCGTTGCGCAGGCCCTTCGTGAAGGTCGGGCGCAGCGGGCGGTCGATGAGGCGGCAGGTGAGGATGGCGTCCGTACCGGGACGACCCTCGCGGCGGAAGAAGCTTCCGGGGATGCGACCGGCGGCGTACATCCGCTCCTCGACGTCCACCGTCAGGGGGAAGAAGTCGAAGTGGTCCTTGGGGGTCTTGCCGGCCGTCGTGGTCGACAGGAGCATGGTCTCGCCGTCGAGGTAGGCGGCGATGGCGCCACCCGCCTGCTGCGCGAGGCGGCCGGTCTCGAACCGGATGGTGCGGGTGCCGAACTGACCGTTGTCGATCGTGGCCTCGGCGAATGTGATCTCAGGACCCTCCATCGGGTCCTCCTTTTCTCTCTACGTGCCGGGCGCATCGTCGTTGTGCCCCGGTGTTGTCTTCGGTGGTGACCATCTTCAGTTGTCCTACTGTTTGCCGGCGGTCCAACTGACCCCCGGATACGCGAAGAAGCGGCCCCCATGGTTGGGAACCGCTCTCCACGACGTACTTATCGGCGAAGGCCGAGGCGCTTGATCAGCGCACGGTAGCGCTCGATGTCGGTGCTCTCCAGGTACCGCAGGAGGCGGCGACGCTTACCCACGAGGAGCAGCAGACCACGACGGCTGTGGTGGTCGTGCTTGTGCTCACGGGAGTGCTCGGTGAGGTCCTTGATGCGCTGCGTGAGCATCGCGACCTGCACCTCGGGGGAGCCGGTGTCGCCCTCGACGGTCCCGAACTCGGTCATGATCTGCTTCTTGACTTCAGCGGTCAGCGGCATGCTGCGACACTGCTCCATTTCTGTGGTTGTTGCGCGGCGCGCCCGGGCTGGTTCACCGGGGCTCTGTGGATCCGCGGCCGATCTAACGGCAACCC
>JAKDKQ010000320.1 GCA_030453295.1 Janibacter sp. | reverse complement strand
CGCCGATGTCGACCGGCTCGCGCTGATCATGACGCTCGAGATGGGCAAGCCGCTGGCCGAGGCGAAGGGAGAGATCGCCTACGCCGCCGAGTTCTTCCGCTGGTTCGCCGAGGAGGCCGTGCGCATCGACGGCGGGTTCATGACCGCCCCGGCCGGGGGCTCGCGCTTCCTCGTCGCCAAGCAGCCGGTCGGCCCATGCGTCTTCATCACCCCGTGGAACTTCCCGATGGCCATGGGCACGCGCAAGATCGGCCCGGCCATCGCCGCCGGCTGCACCTCGGTCATCAAGCCCGCCGCCGAGACCCCGCTCTCGACCCTCGCGCTCGCGGACATCCTCGTGCAGGCGGGTCTGCCGGCCGGCGTGGTCAATGTCGTGACGACGAGCAGGAGCGACGACGTCATGGCGCCGATGATCCTCGACCCGCGCTCGCGCAAGCTCTCCTTCACCGGCTCGACCCCGGTCGGCAAGCACCTGCTCGAGCTCGCGGCCAAGACGGTCATGCGCACCTCGATGGAGCTCGGCGGCAATGCCCCCTTCCTCGTCTTCGACGACGCGGACATGGACGTGGCGATCGAGGGCGCGATGGCCGCCAAGATGCGCAACATCGGCCAGGCCTGCACCGCGGCCAACCGGATCCTCGTGCAGCGGGGTGTGGCCGAGGAGTTCTCCCGCCGGCTCGCCGAGCGGATGGGCGCGTTGCCGATGGGTCGTGGCGTCGAGGACGGTGTCGTCGTCGGTCCGCTGGTCAACCAGAAGGCGGTCGACAAGGTCGACGAGCTCGTCCGTGACGCGGTCGGGCGGGGTGCCACGGCAGCCCTCGGCGGACAGCCGGTCGATCGCGAGGGCTACTTCTATCCCGCGACGGTCCTGACGGGCGTGCCGGCGGATGCGCAGATGGGTGAGGCCGAGATCTTCGGTCCGGTCGCGGCGATCACCGAGTTCGACACCGAGGAGGAGGCGATCGCGCTGGCCAACGACACTCCCTTCGGCCTGATCTCGTACGTCTTCACCCAGGGTCTCGACCGCGGACTGCGGGTCAGCGAGGCGCTCGAGGCCGGGATGGTCGGCCTCAACCAGGGCGTCGTGTCCAACCCCGCCGCTCCCTTCGGCGGGATCAAGGAGTCCGGCCTCGGCCGCGAAGGGGGCTTGACGGGCATCGAGGAGTTCCTCGAGACGAAGTACATCGGCGTCAAGATGTGAGGCCCGGCTCGCCCCCGGATCAGGCTCCCGAGGCCTCCTGCGCGAAGTCCTCGGCCGTCACCGGACCGGTCGCGGGCTGGGTGATGCGCACGTGGTCGGTTCTGGTCCTCCCGCGCGGTCATGCTCATGTGCTCAGTATCGCTGGCTGAGGTGCGAAGGCCGTCCGCGGCCGCAGCCTCGAAGCCCGCGAGAGGATGGACGCATGACCCTCCAGCACATCGCCCTCGAGTCCGACTGGCAGGCGGCCCAGGCCACCGGCGCCTACCCGATCTCCACGCGGGGTCGGCTGATCGCGGAGGAGGGCTTCATGCACTGCAGTGGGTCGCGGGCCCAGCGTGACGGGGTGGTTTCACGCTTCTACGCCGACGTCACCGAACCGTTGCTCGTCCTCACCCTCGACGAGCAGGCCCTCGCCGCCCACGGCCTCGACGTGCGGTACGAGCCGGCGGTCCTCGGCGGTGACGAACTCTTCCCGCACGTCTACGGCGGCGACCTGCCCGTCGGGTGCGTCAGTCAGGTCGACCTGCTCGAGCGCTGACCTGGCGTCGTTGTGCGCGGTTGACGTCGTTGTGCACGGTTGGCTGACGGTATTTCGTCGGCCAACCTCGCACAACGACACCGGGCACGGAGGCCTGGTTGCTGGACGCGCCTCAGTCCTTGGCGATGGCGGCCACCGTCGCCGAGGTGGCCGCCACCAGGTCCGAAGGGAGCAGCTCCAGATCGAGCCCGCGTCGCCCTCCGCTGACGAAGACCGTGTCGTGCTCCAGCGCCGAGGCGTCGAGGACCGTGGCCAGCGCCCGCTTCTGGCCGATCGGGCTGATCCCGCCGACGACGTAGCCGGTCGTCCTCTCGGCCAGGACCGGGTCGGCCATGGTCGCCTTCTTCGCCCCGACCGCGGCCGCGAGGGCCTTGAGGTCGAGCTGCCCGGTGACCGGGACGATCCCGACGACCAGGCCGTGGTCACGCGGAAGGTCGGTCTGGGCGAGCAGGGTCTTGAAGACCCGCTCGGGCGGGGCGCCGATCGCCTCGGCCGCCTCCAGCCCGTAGGACTGCGCCGCCGGGTCGTGCTCGTAGGGGTGCTCGGTGAACTCGAGCCCGGCCGCCGCCAGAGCCCGCGTCGCGGGGGTGGCTCCGCCCCCCTTCGTCCTCTTGGTCATGGGGACAGTCTCTCGCGGGCCGGGGCTGCTCGTTGCCTGGCGTACGCATGCCGTACACCCGAGGGTGGTAAGTATCCGGCATGCAGAAGCAGAACCTCCGCGAGTACATCGACCGCCTCATGGTCGAGGGGTACACCGTCCGCGACGACCAGGGCGATGATCCGATGCTCATCGCGCCCGACGGCAAGGCGGTCGAGACGTGGCGGGAGAACTACCCCTACGACGAGCTCATGGAGCGCGACGCCTACGACGTCGAGAAGTACCTGCTGCAGATCGAGCTGCTGAAGTTCCAGTACTGGGCACAGGACACGGGCCGGAAGTTCGTAGTTCTTTTCGAGGGGCGCGACGCGGCCGGCAAGGGCGGGACGATCAAGCGCTTCACCGAGCACCTCAACCCGCGTGGTGCCCGTGTCGTCGCCCTGACCAAGCCGACCGAGCGCGAGGAAGGGCAGTGGTACTTCCAGCGCTACATCCCCTACCTGCCGACGCGCGGCGAGATCGTCCTCTTCGACCGGTCCTGGTACAACCGCGCCGGGGTCGAGCGGGTCATGGGCTTCTGCA
>JAKDKQ010000042.1 GCA_030453295.1 Janibacter sp. | reverse complement strand
CGACCAGGTTGTCGGAGGTGATGACCGGCTGCGGCGGGAAGCTCACGACCTGCTCACGCAGGTCCACGCTCGCGCGCACCTTGTCGACGAAGGGGATGAGGATGTGGATCCCGCCCTCGAGAGTGCGGGCGTAGCGGCCCAGGCGCTCGATGATGAGTGCGGTCTGCTGGGGCACGATCCGGACGGTCTTGAAGAGGATGACGAGCGCGAAGACCAGCAGCGCTGCGATGAAGATGAGGATTCCGGCGCCGTCCATGGAGGCGTCCTTTCGGGGTTGTCGTTCCTTCAGGTCTGCTGGGTCACGACAGCCGTCGCCCCGTCGATCGAGAGGACCCGGACCTCGGCCCCCGGTTCGCAGGCTGGCGCGCCGTCGGGCACGCGCGCGCTCCAGGTCTCGCCCGCCAGGCGGACCCGACCATCGGTCTCGGTGACGGTCTCGAGCACACGGGCCACTCGTCCGGTGAGCGCGCCGGACCCGATGTCGGCCGATGCCCTGGGGTTGGTGAACTGTCGCTTGATGATCGGGCGCACGACCCCGATGAGCAGCAGGGCCACGGCGACCGCGGCGATCACCTGGAGCGTGACCGGGGCGCCGAGGGCGGCTGCCAACGCACCGACGAGGGCGCCGCCGAAGAGCATCACGAAGACGAAGTCGACCGTCGCCGCCTCGATCGCGATCAGGACCAGCGCCAGCACCAGCCAGGCCAACCAGAGGTTGTCGGCTATCCACTCCATCGTCGTGCCCCCTTCGAGTCGTGTGTGTCCATCATGCCTCGGCGATGGGCACCGGGCGCCGACCGTGACCGGACGTGACCACCCTGTGTCGCAAGGAGGATCAGCTCCGAGCCCGCGCCGACCACCTGTCACCGTGCTGCTCGAGCACGAGGTCCAGGCCGAAGGTCTGCGAGAGGTTGTCCTCGGTCAGAGTGATCTCGATCGGGCCCTGCGCCACGACCTGACCGTCGCGCAGGAGCAGGACGTCGGTGAAGTGGGGCGGGATCTCCTCCACGTGGTGGGTGACCATCACCAGTGCGGGCGCCTCGAGGTCACCGGCGATGGCACCCAAGCGGTGGACGAGGTCCTCGCGGCCGCCGAGGTCGAGCCCGGCAGCGGGCTCGTCGAGGAGCATCAGCTCGGGGTCCGTCATGAGAGCCCGCGCGATCTGGACGCGCTTGCGCTCGCCCTCCGACAGGGTCCCGTAGGTGCGATCGGCCAGGTGACCCGCTCCGAGGGCGTCCAGGAGCTCGCGTGCGCGGGCGTGGTCGAGGTCGTCGTAGCCCTCTCGCCAGCGGCCGACGACGCCCCATGACGCGGTGACGACCACGTCGGCGACGCGCTCGCTCCGGGGGATGCGGTCAGCGAGCGAGGCCGAGGCCAGCCCGATGCGCGGACGCAGCTCGAAGACGTCGACGGCGCCGAGGACCTCGCCGAGGATGCCGACGACGCCTCGCGTCGGGTGCATCCGGGCCGAGGCGAGCTGCAGGAGAGTCGTCTTGCCGGCGCCGTTGGGCCCGAGCACGACCCAGCGCTGGCCCTCCTCGACCTCCCAGTCGATCTCTGAGACCAGCGTCGACTCACCACGGACGACGGTGGCACCGGCCAGGGCGAGGACATCACTCATGGACCCGACCCTATCGACCGCGAACTACCATCTCTCAGATGCCCGAGCTGCCTGCCTCTGTCCGTGTCGCCCTGTGGGTCACGCATGCCTGGTCCGGTGGCACCACACTCACCGATGCGATCGACCGTGCGCTGCCGGATGTCGACCACACCGAGGGCCTGGTGGAGCAGGTGCGGGTGTGGCGAGATCTGGGCGAGGCGGCGCTGCTCGTCGCCCTCCCCGGCCCCGGAGATCTCGGTGGACTGCCACGCTGCGGACCGGTCGCGACCGATGCCGCGGTGGTGGCGGGTGAGGCGATCTTCGTCCCCGGCCTGGGTGGCATGCTCGTGCCGTCGATGTCGACCTTTGGCTCGGAAGGCGCGCAGGGGCTGCGCATCGACTGGGTGGAGCACGACTGCGACCCGGTACCCCCGCACCGCATCGAGGCCCTGGAACCCTCCCAGCTCGAGCGGCACCTGCGTCGCCAGCTGCTGGCCTCCATCGACGAGCTCGACCGGATCGGCGGCACCCCGTGGGCGGACGACCTCTCCCGGGACCTCGTCGACGATCGGCTGGGTGCCGATTGGTCACTGCCGGACGCCCTACCCCAGCGTGCCCGCAAGGTGATCGGCCTGGCAGGGACCATCGCCGTGGCCGTCGAGGTGGGACTGGGCACCTCGGGCGCGGTCACCGCTGCCCACGACGCGACCCGCACCGCAGCACTGCGCCGGCTCGCCCGGTCGTGCGAGCAGAGCCTTGCCGACGCCACCAATGTCGCCTGCGCCCAGATGGCCGGCTGGGTGCCGATCCGGTGACCCCGGTCAGGACCCTGCGCACCGACCGGTTACGGCTGGCACCGTCGACGCCGGAGGACCTCCCCTTCCTCGTCGAGCTCGACTCCGACCCTGAGGTGCTGCGCCACATCCTCGGCCGCGGTCGCACCGCGCACGAGGCCCGCGACTACTGGGCACCACAGCTGCCCGGACCGATGTGGGTCGGGCACGTCGACGACGAGCCGGTGGGGTGGTGGGCCCTCTGGCCACGCGAAGGGGGCGTGGCCGAGCTCGGCTACCGGATCGCCCGCCGCTGGTGGCGGCAGGGCCTGGCCGTCGAGGGCGCCCGTGCGGTGCTCGACCACGGGTTCGCCGACCCCCATCTCGATGTCGTGCGAGCCGAGACGATGGTCGTCAACATCGGGTCGCGGGGCGTCATGAGGCGGCTCGGGATGCGCGAGCTGCACGTCGAGGTCCGCCACTGGGACGAGCCGCTGCCAGGGGCCGAGCAGGGCGAGGTCATCAGCGAGCTGACCCGTCAGGACTGGCGCAGCACGCTCTCGTAGACGGCCATGGTCCGGTCGCCGATGCTCGTCCACGAAAACTGCGAGACCGCCCGCTCGCGTCCTGCGCCGCCGCGCTCGCGCGCCCGCGCCGGGTCGGACAGCGCGTCGGTGAGAGCCGCGGCGAGGTCGGCCTCGAACCCGTCGGCATCCACGGGAGCGCCCGTGCCGTCCTGCACCTGCTCGATCGGGACGAGCCATCCGGTCTCGCCGTCGACCACGACCTCGGGGATCCCACCGGTGGCGGTGGCGACGACGGGCAGCCCGCACGCCATCGCCTCGAGGTTGACGATGCCCAGTGGCTCGTAGACCGAGGGGCACGCGAAGACGGTCGCGGACGTCAGCAGGGCGATGACCTCTGCCCGCGGGAGCATCTCCGGGATCCAGACGACGCCGTCACGCACTGACCGCAGCTGGGTGATCAGCTGCTCGACCTCCGCGAGGATCTCAGGGGTGTCCGGGGCGCCGGCGCAGAGCACGACCTGGACCTCGGGTGGCAGTGCACGGGCGGCCCGCAGGAGGTGGGGCAAGCCCTTTTGCCGGGTGATCCGCCCGACGAAGAGCACCGACGGACGCTCCGGGTCGACGCCGTGACGCCTGACCACCTCGAGATCCTCGGCCGGATGCCACAGCTGCGAGTCGATGCCGTTGTGCACGACGTGGACTCGCTCGGGGTCGATCGCCGGATAGCTGCGCAGGATGTCGGCACGCATCCCGTGGCTGACCGCGATGACGCCCGCGGCGGCCTCGTAGGCGGTGCGCTCCACCCACGAGCTCAGGGCGTATCCACCGCCGAGCTGCTCGGCCTTCCACGGACGCAGCGGTTCGAGACTGTGTGCGGACACGACGTGCGGGACTCCGTGCAGGAGCGAGGCGGTGTGACCGGCGAAGTTTGCGTACCACGTGTGGCTGTGGACCAGGTCTGCTCCCCCGCAGTCGGCAGCCATCGCCAGGTCGACGCCCATCGTCGTCAGTGCGGGGTTGGCCCCGGCAAGACCGGGCGGGTCCGCGTAGCCGGTGGTCCCCCCTTCGCCTCGCGGGTCGCCGAAGCAGCGCACGCGCACGTCGGTGTCACCACGCTCGCGCAGGGCTCGGGTCAGCTCTGCGACGTGGACTCCGGCTCCGCCATAGACGGCCGGGGGGTATTCCTTGCTGAGGATGTCGACGCGCACCCCGTCAGCCTAGGGCCGAAGGGGGACGGACGGCCCCTCCAGCCAGTATCTTGGAGAGGTGCGCCGTCAACCTCGCGTCCTGGCCATTGTCCTCGCCGGCGGCGAGGGCAAGCGACTCATGCCGCTCACCGCAGACCGAGCCAAACCTGCGGTGCCCTTCGGGGGGATCTACCGGCTCGTGGACTTCGCGCTGAGCAATGTCGTCAACTCCGGCTACGCCAAGATCATCGTGCTCACCCAGTACAAGTCGCACAGCCTCGACCGGCATGTCAGTCAGGCCTGGCGACTCGCCTCACCGCTGGGCCACTACGTGGCTCCGATCCCCGCCCAGCAACGCCGTGGCAAGAGCTGGTACATGGGCAGCGCCGACGCGATCTACCAGTCGCTCAACGCCATCATCGACGAGCGGCCCGACCTCGTGGTCGTGGTCGGCGCTGACCACGTGTACCGGATGGACTTCTCCGAGATGGTCGACCAGCACCTGCAGACGGGTGCCGACTGCACGGTCGCAGCCATCCGACAGCCGATCGGCATGTCCGACCAGTTCGGCGTCATGGAGGTCGCCGACGACGGACGTCGGATCACCGCCTTCCGCGAGAAGCCGAGCGACCCGGCCGGCCTGCCCGATGCCCCCCACGAGATCTACGCCTCGATGGGCAACTACGTCTTCACCGCCGAGGCCCTCATGGAGGCCGTCAAACGCGATGCCGCGCTCGACAGCCTGCATGACATGGGCGGCGACATCGTCCCCGACTTCGTCTCCCTGGGGTCCGCCTACGCCTACGACTTCGCCGACAACACCGTCCCGGGATCGACCGACCGCGATCGTGGTTACTGGCGCGATGTCGGGACCCTCGACAGCTACTTCGACGCCCACATGGACCTGACGTCGATCCACCCGGTCTTCAACCTCTACAACTACAACTGGCCGATCAACACCAACAACGGCCCCTACCCGCCGGCGAAGTTCGTCCACGCCGACGGCGAGCGTGCTGGCGGAGCCACCAACTCTGTCGTCTCCCCCGGCGTGGTCGTCTCCGGTGGGCACGTGCACAACTCGGTCCTGTCCCCCGGCGTCTTCGTGCACAGCTACAGCGACGTGCTGGACAGCGTCCTGCTCGACGGCGTGGACGTGGGCCGGCACGCGCAGCTGCGACGGGTCATCGTCGACAAGGGGGTGCACCTCCCCGAGGGCATCCGCATCGGGCACGACCACGACGAGGACCGGGAGCGTGGCCTGGAGGTGACCGAGTCAGGGATCACCGTGGTGGGCAAGGGTTACGTCTTCGACCAGACCTAGACTTCGGCCCATGGCACTCACCCCGGGCAGCACCGACCAGGCACCGGCTCCAGCGCTCCCCGGCGAGGGCCCGCTCGTCCTCGTCATGGACGTCGACAGCACCCTCATCCGCGACGAGGTCATCGAGCTGATCGCCGAGCACGCCGGCACCCGTGACCAGGTGGCCGCGGTCACCGAGGCAGCGATGCGCGGCGAGCTCGACTTCGCCCAGAGCCTGCACGCCAGGGTCGCCACCCTCGAAGGCCTGCCCGTCGAGGTGCTCGACCGGGTGCGTGCCGCCGTCCGGCTGACGCCGGGCGCCCGCACCCTCGTCACGACTCTGGTCGAGGCAGGTCACGTCGTCGGTCTCGTCAGCGGTGGATTCACCGAAGTCGTCGACGACCTCGCGAGTGAGCTCGGGATCGCCCACGCTCGGGCCAACCACCTGGAGATCGTCGACGGGCACCTCACCGGCACGGTGCTGGGTGAGGTGGTCGACCGGGCGGCCAAGGCCGAATTCATCACCCGGCTGGCTGCCAGCTCCGGCGTCGAGATGGACCGGACCGTGGCTGTCGGTGACGGGGCCAATGACCTCGACATGATGGCCGCGGCGCAGCTGGGCATCGCCTTCTGCGCCAAGCCGGCAGTCCGCGAGCAGGCCGACCACACGATCGACGAGCCCGACCTGCGGCGCGTGCTGGACATCCTCGGCATCGAGGCACTCCCCCAGGCCGACGACGAGGGCGGCCACCCCCTCGCCTGACCCATCGCCCGGCGTCGATACCTGTGCCCGGCGTCGATAGGTGCGCCCGGCTGGCGGTACAACGTCAACCAGGTGTGCACAACGACGCCAGGTCGACTGGCCCGGCCCGGCCGAAGGGGGAGTCGGCGCGGCATCACGCCGAGCGGACGGTGAGGAGGGTCGGCGCAGCCTCAAGCCGAAGTCGAGAACGACAACCCCGCCCAACGAGGACGAAGGACTTCGGCAGCGCGCCGGCCGTCTTCACCGGGAGCGGGACCCTTCGAGACGGCCGCGGGCGGCCTCCTCAGGGAGCGACCCTGCGAGACTGCCACAAGCGGCCTCCACAGGGAGCGGAGTGGCCTCAGGGAACGGGAGGGCTCAGATCCCCATCGCGTGCACGCCACCGTCGACGTGCAGGATCTCGCCGGTCGTCGCGGGGAACCAGTCGGACAGGAGCATCGTGCAGGCCTTGGCGGTCGGTACCGGGTCGTTGACATCCCAGCCGATGGGCGAGCGGGTGTCCCAGGACTCCTCGAACTGCTCGAAGCCGGGGATCGACTTGGCCGCGGTCGTGCGGATCGGGCCGGCCGCGACGAGGTTGCAGCGGACCCCCTTGGGACCGAGGTCGCGCGCGAGATACCGGTTGGTCGACTCGAAGGCCGCCTTGGCGACGCCCATCCAGTCGTAGACCGGCCAGGCGTAGGACGCGTCGAAGGTCAGACCGACGATCGAACCACCCTCGCTCATCCGGGGCAGCGCGGCAACGCCGAGCGCCTTGAGCGAGTAGGCAGAGACGTGCACGGCAGTGGCGACGTCCTCCCACTTCGCCTCGAGGAAGTTGAAGGCGCCCTCTGGGGCGAAGCCGATCGAGTGCAGCACCCCGTCGAGCCGCTCGGCGTGCTCGCCGATGCGATCGGACAGAGCAGCGAGGTCCTCCTCGCTCGTGACGTCGAGCTCGATGACCGGCGCCTCCTGGGGCAATCGCTTGGCGATCGTCCGGGTGATCTTCATCGTGCGACCAAAGCTGGTGAGGATCACCTTGGCCCCCTGCTCCTGCGCCAGCTTGGCGACGTGGAAGGCGATCGAGGACTCCATGAGGACGCCCGTGATGAGGAAGGTCTTGCCGGTGAGCATCTGCTGCCTTTCGTACTGCGGGAGGGAGGTGGTCAGTGGCCCATGCCGAGGCCGCCGTCGACGGGGATGACCGCGCCGGAGATGTAGCCCGCGTCGTCGGAGGCCAGGAAGGACACGGCTGCGGCCACCTCGGCAGCCCCGCCGTAGCGACGAGCCGGGATGGCGGCCTGGTACTCGGCCTTGGTCTTGTCGGGCAGCTGCGCCGTCATGTCGGTCTCGATGAACCCGGGCGCCACGACATTGGCCGTGATCCCGCGGGCGCCGAGCTCGCGCGTCATCGAACGGGCGATGCCGACGAGGCCTGCCTTGGAGGCGGCGTAGTTGGTCTGACCGGGTGAGCCGTAGAGCCCGACGACGCTGGAGATGAGGACGACTCGGCCGAAGCGGGCCTTGACCATCGGGGTCGCCGACCGGCGCACGCAGCGGAAGGTGCCGTGCAGGTTGGTGTCGACGACCGAGGAGAACTCCTCGTCGGTCATCCGCATGAGCAGCGTGTCCTTGGTGACGCCGGCATTGGCGACGAGCACCTCGACCTCTCCACCCAGTCGCTCCTTGGCCTCGACGAAGGCGGTGTCGACGGAGTCGCTGTCGGTGATCTCGCAGGCGACCACGGTCAACCCCTCGACCGCCTCCCCCGATCGGGACGTGACGACGACTGTGTGGCCGTCCTCCTGGAGGCGTCGGGCGATGGCCTCCCCGATGCCTCGATTGCCTCCGGTGACGAGCACTCGGCGCGGTGTCATCCTGCTCCTTGGTGGTGAGTCATGTGCGTCAGATCACGGCTGACCACGACGCTAGAGCACTACCGCCGGGTACGTCGCACCGAGCCCGCCCCGTGGAACGCCCGCCCAGCCTCGCGGCGTAGTCTGAAGACGTGCCACACACGTCCGTCCCGTCGGTCACGACCGCCCCGGTCTCGCTCCACGACGAGCAGATCGGACGCATGCGTCAGTACTTGGCGACGATGGCCCTGCGGACGGCCTGCTTCGTGGGTGCCTACTTCTTCGAGGGATGGCTGCGCTGGGTCTGCGTCGCCCTCGCGGTCGTCCTGCCCTACTTCGCAGTCGTCATCGTCAACGCCGTGCGGCCGCGGCCCTACGACACCGGGATGACACCGGTGGACGACCCGCGACGGCAGGTGGGTCGGCAGTGAGCAGCGACGACCTGGTGTGCAGCCGCAAGGCCTGCCGCCAGTCGGCGACCCGAGCGGTCCTGTGGCGCAACCCGCGCCTCCACGACGAGTCCCGCCGCAAGGTGTGGCTCGCCTGCGACGAGCACGAGGAGGTCCTGCGCGACCACTTGGCGGTGCGGGGTTTCCCCGTGATGACCTGCGCGGTCGACGAGATCCCTGCCGACGCCGGCTGATGCTGCGCCTGGCTGTCAGCCCGAGATGGCTCGGGTGGTTCGCTCTCGCACTCGTGGCGTCCATCGCCTGCGTCTGGCTTGGCCAGTGGCAGTGGGGCAAGTACGAGGACAAGTCGGCGCGGGCCGACCGGATCGAGACCCACTACACGGCCGCCCCCATCCCCGTCACCGAGGTCCTCACCGAGGAGCCCGTGCCACTGCAGGACGAATGGATCCGCGTCACCGCCACGGGTGAGTACCTGGCCGACGAGCAGCTCCTCGTCCGCAACCGTCCGCTCGACGGGACCTATGGCTATGAGGTACTCGTCCCCCTTCGGCTCGACGGTGGGCAGCTCCTGCTCGTCGACCGCGGGTGGGTGCCCAACAGCCCGAAGGGGGCCGACATCGCCCCAGAGGTCCCCGCGGCTCCGGAGGGTGAGGTGACCGCCACCGGATGGGTCCGCCTGGGCGAGAAGGACCTGGGCCGTGACATGCCGCCCGGCCAGCTCGCCAGCATCAACCTCTCCGCAGCCGACACCCGGGTCGACGGTGACCTGCTCGGTGGCTACCTCTCGCTGCAGTCGGAGGACCCGCAGGTCCCGCGACCCGAGCCGCTCGAGGTCCCCGACACCGGGACCGGGCCCCACATGGCGTATGCCATCCAGTGGTGGCTGGCGATCCCGGCCTTTTGGGTCTTCATCCTCATCGCCCTGCGCCGGGAGGCGCTGGAGGGCACCGAGCGCGCCCCGCGCCCCAAGAAGGTGCGCATCTGGGACGAGGAGGACGGCTGAGCGTCAGCCAGTGACGTCAGCGGCGGCTGTCGACACCTCGCCGTCGTACTGCGTCGAGTAGAGGTGGGCGTACAGGCCACCGGCTGCGAGCAGCTGCGTGTGAGTGCCCCGCTCGACGACCCGGCCGTCGTCGACGACGAGGATCTGGTCGGCAGCCCGGATCGTCGACAGACGGTGGGCGATGACGATCGCCGTGCGGCCCTCCAGCGCGTTGTCGAGGGCCCGCTGCACGGCGACCTCGGACTCGCTGTCCAGGTGGGCGGTGGCCTCGTCGAGGATGAGCACGGCGGGCGACTTCAGCAGCAGGCGCGCGATGGCGAAGCGCTGCTTCTCACCACCGGAGAGCCGGTGACCGCGATCGCCGACCACGGTGTCCAGTCCCGCCGGAAGCGTGTGGACGAGATGGGCGATGCGGGCCGCCTCGAGCGCCTCCCACATCTCCTCCTCGGTCGCGTCCGGCTTGGCATACGCCAGGTTGGCGCGCAGCGTGTCGTGAAAGAGGTGGGCTTCCTGGGTGACCATGCCGACCGTCGAGCTGACGGACTCCAGCGTGGCCTCCCGCAGGTCGTGGCCACCGATGCGCACCGTGCCGCCCGTCGGGTCGTAGAAGCGGGTGACGAGCGAGGTGATCGTGCTCTTGCCGGCGCCGCTGGGACCGACGAGGGCGATGAGCTGACCGGGCTCGGCCCGCAGACTCACGCCCTGCAGGACCGGCCCGCCTTCGTCGCGGTCTCCCGTCGTCGCGCCCTCGAGGGAACGCAGCGAGATGGAGTCCGCCCCCGGGTAGGTGAAGTGGACGTCGTCCATCTCGACCGAGAGCGCCTCGCCGTGCGGCAGCGGCCGAGCATCGGGCACCTCACGGATGCTCGAGGGCATGTCGAGCAGCTCGAAGAGCCGGGCGAAGGAGACGAGCGCCGTGAGGATGTCGATGTGGACATTGGAGATCGCGGTGAGCGGACCGTAGAGGCGGGCGAGCAGCGCCGCGAGGGCCAGCAGGGTGCCGACTGTCAGGGTCCCCTCGACGGCCATGACGCCACCGAAGCCGTAGACCATCGCGGTGGCGAGCGAGGCCAGCAGGGTGAGCATGATGAAGAAGACGGCCCGGTTGACCGCGATCCGCACGCCGATGTCGCGCACCCGGGCGGCGCGCTGGTCGTACACGGCGACCTCCCGCGCGGGCTGGCCGAAGATCTTGACGAGCAGGGCACCAGCGACGTTGAAGCGCTCGGTCATCTGGTTGCCCAGGTCCGCGTTGAGGTTCATCTGCTCGGACGACAGCGAGGCCAGGCGTCGGCCCATCCACTTCGCCGGGAGGATGAAGAAGGGTACGAGCACGAGCGCGGCGAGCGTCAGCTGCCATGACAGGGCGAACATCGCACCGAGGATGAGCACGAGCGAGATGACATTGCTGACCACGGAGGACAGCACGGTCGTGAAGGCCTGCTGGGCGCCGATCACGTCGTTGTTGAGTCGGCTGACCAGCGCCCCGGTCTGGGCCCGGGTGAAGAAGGCGATCGGCTGGCGCAGCACGTGCGCGAAGACCTCGGTGCGCAGGTGGTGGATCAGCCCCTCACCGATGCGCGCGGACAGCCACCGCTGCACGAGTGTGGTGCCAGCCTCGACGAGCGCGATGAGCGCCACGAGGAGGGCGATCGTGACGACGACGCGGCGGTCCTGCGGGATGACGCCGTCGTCGATGAGTCGCTGCAGCAGCAGGGGCACGGCGACGACGGTGAGCGAGCCGACGGCGACGAGCACGAGGAACCCGGCGATGACCCGGCTGAAGGGCCGGGCGTAGCCCAGCACCCGCCGAGCGGTCCCGGGTGGCAGCGGCGCGCGCGTCGTCTCGTCGCTGCTCATCGAGCGCATGAGGCCCCATGCATTGTTCATCGTCATCCGTGTGTGCTCCTCGTCGTCCGGTGGCGACAACCCCACCGGTCCCCTCAGGATTCCCTACGGGTGTGTCAGCCGAGGGCCCGACGCAGCACGAGCGACGCGACAGCGGCGGTGTCCGCGAGCCCTCCGGGGACGAAGGGGGACCCCGCGGCCTGCGCGAGGACGGCCACCTTGTCGTGGAGCACGCCCTCCGCGAGGGTCGCCGGGACCACGACCCGACCGGCCGTGGCGCCGGCGCGTGGCGCGGCGAGGGTCATGGTCATCCAGCCGGCCCGAGGGTGCGCATCGAGCAGGGTCCTGATGCTTTGTCCGGCCTGGCCGGAGCGTGATCCCCCGGCGACGAGCAGCACCGGCTGGTCGGGGTCGTGGCCGGCACCCCGCAGCCGTTCCACCACGGCCTCCAGCAGCAGCGGGTCGCCGCCGAGGGCCGGGGCCACGCGTACGGGCGCTCCGCCCGCTCCCAGGGCCCGTACTGCCGCGGGCACGTCGACGCGGGCGTGGAACGCGGGCGTGATCAGCATGGGGACGACGGTGACCTCGTCGGTCAGGGTCGTCCCGATCTCCTGGGGCTGCGGGTGGTCGTGCTCGATGTAGACGAGACGGGTCTCCCCCTTCGCCGCGTCGCGGAGCGGTCCGGCCACCCGCTCCCGTAGACGCTCGAGAGTCGCTGCGTGCCTCGGGTCCGGGGACCCGTGGGCAAGCAGCA
>JAKDKQ010000319.1 GCA_030453295.1 Janibacter sp. | reverse complement strand
GCCAGCTGATCGTCATCACCCACCAGAAGAAGACGATGGAGGTCGCGGACGCGCTGTACGGCGTCTCGATGCGAGGCGATGGCATCACCACGGTCGTGAGCCAGCGGCTGCGCGATGTCGCACCGGAGGGCCAAGCACAACCGGCGTGACCCCCCTTCGCCCAAGTCCGTGGAGGTCCTGACGGCGGGTCGAGTTGAGCCGTCTCGCCCGAGGGGGGACGATGGCCGCATGACCGCCATGATCGTGGGACTGCTGCTCTGTCTCGTCCTGTCCGTCGCCGTCATGGCCCTGGTCGCCATCCCCGCGAGGCGTGAGGGGCGCGAGATCCTCACCGCGCGCGGTGAGCGCGTCGTGGTCAAGGTGCGCGAGAGTGCCGACGGTGCGGCGAGCCGCACGTCCGGCCTGATCGCCAGCGCCACGCCCGGCAAGCGCTCCGCCTCCGACTCCGGGCCACCCACCAAGCACGGTGTTCCCGACAAACGAAGGGCCTCATGAGCTCCGCCGTCGACCGCACTCCCGGATTCCGGGGCCCTGTCGACACGCGGGTGCGTCCGCAGGACGACCTCTTCGGGCATGTCAACAACCACTGGCTCGAGGCCGTGGAGATCCCCGCGGACCGCGGTCGCTACGGGTCCTTCGACGTCCTGCGCGAGCGCGCCGAGGACGACGTGCGCGTCCTCATCGAGGAGGTGAGTGCAGCGGTCGCGTCGGGCCAGGTCGCGGCCGACGACGTCGCGGGCAAGGTGGGCGCCCTCTACCGCTCCTTCCTCGACGAGGCCCGCGCCGACGAGCTCGGTGTCGAGCCCATCGCGGACCTCCTCGCGAGCGTCGACGAGGTCACGAGCATCCCCGACCTCATGGCCCTGACCGGCCGATTGGCACGCGCTGGCGTCAGTGGCGTCGTCCTGCCCTTCGTCAACACCGACGATCGTGACTCCTCGCGCTACGTGCTCTACCTCGAGCAGGGCGGGCTGGGCCTGCCGGACGAGTCGTACTACCGCGATGACCAGCACGCCGCCACGCTCACCGCCTACCGCGAGCACGTCGCCCGGCTCTTCGTCCTGGCCGTCGGCCTCGACGACGAGGCGGCGGCCGAGGCAGCCGCCCGCGTGGTCGACCTCGAGACCCTGCTCGCGGAGAGCCACTGGGACCGGGTGGCCAACCGGGACCCGATCAAGACCTACACGCTCGTCGACGCTGCGGAGCTCACCGACCTCGCTCCGGCGGTTGACTGGGGTGCCTGGGCCGTGGGGCTCGGGGCGCAGGCCCCCTTCGCCGAGGTCGTCGTGCGCCAGCCGGACTTCCTGCGCGGACTCTCCGTGGCCCTGGGCACCACCGACCTCGCGACCTGGCGTGACTGGCTGCGGCTGCGGATCGTCCAGGCGCACGCGGCCTACCTCGACGCGCGCATCGTCGCGGCGGAGTTCGACTTCGTGGGGCGCACCCTGTCCGGCATCCCCGAGCAGCGTGCCCGGTGGAAGCGTGGCGTCTCCCTCGTCGACGTCTCGCTCGGCGAGGCCGTCGGGGAGCTCTACGTCGAGCGCCACTTCCCACCGGCTGCCCGCGAGCGGATGGCCGAGCTCGTCGACAACCTGGTCGAGGCCTTCCGTCGCTCCTTCGCCGCATCCGAGTGGATGGGGTCGGCGACCCAGCAGGAGGCCATCGCCAAGCTGGAGGCCTTCACGCCCAAGGTGGGGCACCCCGCCACCTGGCGTGACTACTCCTCGCTCGAGATCCGTGAGGGCGACCTCGTGGGCAATGTCCGCCGCGTCGCCGCCTTCGAGGTCGACCGGGCGCTCGCCAAGCTCGACGGTCCCGTCGACCGGGACGAGTGGTTCCTCACGCCACAGACGGTCAATGCCTACTACAACCCCGGACTCAACGAGATCGTCTTCCCTGCCGCGATCCTGCAGCCGCCATTCTTCGACGCCGAGGGCGACGACGCCGACAACTACGGCGGCATCGGCGCGGTCATCGGGCACGAGATCGGGCACGGCTTCGACGACGCCGGCTCGACCTTCGACGGCCAGGGCAACCTGCGTGACTGGTGGACGCAGGAGGACCGGACGGCCTTCGAGGAGCGCCGTGACGCGCTCGTCGCCCAGTTCGACCGCCTCACGACGCGCAACGCGCCCGGTCACACGGTCAACGGCGCGCTGACCGTCGGCGAAAACATCGGTGACATCGGGGGCCTGGCCATCGGCCACGCCGCCTATCTCATCGCGGCTGGTGAGTCGGCGCGCGAGGTCGACGCCGACGGGCTGACGGGGGAGCAGCGCTTCTTCAGCAACTGGGCCCGCGTCTGGTGCGGCGACGCCCGCACCGAGGAGGCCGTGCGCCTGCTGTCGATCGACCCCCACAGTCCTCAGGACGTACGGGCCAACGCCGTGCGCAACATCGACGCCTTCCACTCGGCCTTCGGCACGCGTGAGGGCGACGAGATGTGGCTCGACCCGCAGGAGCGGGTCTCGCTCTTCTGAGCCGCGGATGTCTGACGATCGAGACCGTGACGCGCGCGGCCGGGCCGAAAATGCTCGCCCCCGCGACGGCTTGGGGCGTCCGCTGCCCCACGGCAGTGCGGGCGTGGAGAGGGTCGACGTCCGCGACCGCACGCCCGACGAAGCACTCGCTGACGCGCAGGACTACCTCGACCGGGAGATGCCCTTCCACGCCCACGAGGTCCTCGAGGAGCAGTGGAAGGTGGCACCCGACCCCGAGCGGGCACTGTGGCAGGGACTGGCGCAGCTGGCGGTGGGCCTGACCCACCAGCGTCGCGGCAACCTCCGGGGCGCGACGAGCGTGACGACCCGGGGCGCCGATGCCATCGCCCGGTACTGCGCCATCGCTCCGCACGGCATCGACGTCGATGGATTGCTCACGTGGGCGCGCGCCCTCGCGGCAGAGCCCGAGGGCGACGTGCCGGTCCCCGCCCTTCGCTCCTGA
>JAKDKQ010000318.1 GCA_030453295.1 Janibacter sp. | reverse complement strand
TCCAGGGCGTCGAGAGCCTCCTCGCCCCCAACGACCCGCTCGAGCCAGTCGACCATCGCCTCGTGCGGGGGCTCTCGGACGGTGATCCGCTCCACCCTCGGAGGCGGCGACGGGTGCACGCGCTCCATCTCCATGGCCGCGCACTCGTACCCGCTGCCGCTCACAGGCTCGTGCGTCACGTCGATGACCCGGCCCCTGAGGACGACGATCTGCGTGAGCTCGCCCACGCCCTCCCGCGGCGGCCCCGGCTCGTACGCGTCGTACTCCCCCACCCCGTCGTGGTCGTCGTCCCTGGCCACCCATCGGCCCGGACCGGACGGCAGTCCCTCCGGTGCGCGGATCCAGTCCTCGAGCATGCGGTGTCCTCCCGTCGGGGCCACCGCCTGTGGGTGGCCGTGCACCCACCCCACCGCCTGCGGGAGGCGAGGGGGCACCCCCCTTCGCCAGCTGTGGACGACGACGATCCGCCACCGGAGGGTGTGGACACCACCGGTGTGTGGTGCCGCACCGCTGGTGTCCAGGCGCATGCGCTCCTCGTCCTGTGAGGGACATCACAGGAGCGTAAGGTCGGAGGGTGGACATCGCACTGACGCTCATCGCGATCGCGCTGGCGATCCTGCTCATCATCCGCTTCAAGGTTGACCCGGTGATCTCGCTGATCATCTCGTCGGTCTTCCTCGGCCTCTCTGCCGGCGTGGGCCTCGAGGACACGGTCACGGAGATCACCGGCGGCTTCGGCGAGATCATGGGCGAGGTCGGTCTGCTCATCGGCTTCGGGGTGCTCATCGGCTCGCTGCTCCAGGCGACCGGCACCTTCCGCGCGCTCGTGGAGATCATCGCCCGACGGGTGGGCGGCAAGCTCCCCTATGCGATGACCGCGGCGCTCTCGACGATCTTCCCCTCCATCTACGTCGACGTGCAGGTCGTCCTCGCCTCGCCGATGGCCCGCCAGGCGGCGCCCGTCGTCGACCGCAAGCGGGGCCTGCCCTGGCTCGCCGGCGCGATCGGCGTCGGCATCTTCTCCGGCTACGTCTTCGTCGTCCCCGGCCTGGCCGCCGTCGCGGTGGCCGGCCTGCTCGAGGTGCCGCTCGGCCGCTACCTCGTCTTCGGCGTCCCGATCGGTCTGGCCACCGCGCTGCTGACGACCTTCATCTTCCGCGCCCTGCTGGCTGCCGGCCTGTGGGACGAGACGACCGACATCGACCCCGACGAGGAGGAGCACCCGGACAACGCCGGGCACCGCGCCTACCTCGCCCGCGCCGACGCGGAGTCCGGCGCCACGACGTCCGAGACCACCGACGCCGACGCCGACCTGGACCACCCCGACGAGGTGCCGGAGCGCGCCCTTCGCCTGCCTCTCCTGCTCCGCCTGTCGCCGATCCTCGTGCCGCTCGTCCTCATCGCCTTCGGCGCCTTCATGGACCTCTTCGACCGGAGCAACGACGTCATCGCCTTCATCGGCAACGCCAACATCGCCCTCTTCGTCGGCCTGCTCATCGCCTTCGTCATCGGGCGCACGACGCTCGGCTCGGACGGGACCGAGGGGGCGCTGTCGACCGGCTTCCGCACCACCGGGGAGATCCTGCTCATCACCGGCATCGGCGGCTCGCTCGGTGCGGTCATCAAGGCCACCGGCCTCGGCGACACGCTCAAGGGCCTGTTCTCCGCGGACGCGGGCGCACCGGTCCTGATCAGCGTGCTGCTCGCGTGGTTCATCGCGGCGCTGCTGCACTTCGCGATCGGCTCTGTCTCGGTCGGCGCGATCACTGCGGCCGGCATCATCGGCCCGGTCGTCGCGTCGACGGGTGTCGACCCGGTCGTCATCGGGCTGTCGATCGCCTCCGGCGCGATGTTCGCCCTGCACGTCAACAGCAACTTCTTCTGGATGTTCAAGAGCCTGCTGGGGCTGTCGACCAAGGGCGCGCTCAAGACGCTGACCCTGTGCACCTCGCTCGGTGCGGTGGTCTCCCTTCCCATGGTGTTGCTGATCAGCCTCATCGCCTGACGTGAGCGGTCAGTAGGCTCACCACCGTGAGCGCACTGGACAACGTCAGCGAGACCTTCGACCCGCAGGCCTGGGAGGTGGTCCCCGGCTTCGAGGACCTCACCGACCTGACCTACCACCGTGCCAAGGATGTCGGCTGCGTCCGGATCGCCTTCGACCGGCCGGAGATCCTCAACGCCTTCCGTCCGCACACGGTCGACGAGCTCTACCGCACCCTCGACCACGCCCGGCGCACCCCCGACGTGGGCGTCGTCCTGCTCACCGGCAACGGCCCGACCCCGCGCGAGGGCAGCAGCGCCACCACCGAGGGCTGGTCCTTCTGCACCGGCGGCGACCAGCGCATCCGCGGCCGCTCCGGCTACCAGTACGCGGCCGACCCGACCGGTGACGACAGCGTCGCGGGCATCGACGAGCGTCGCGTCAAGGCCGAAGGGGGGCGCCTGCACATCCTCGAGGTCCAGCGCCTCATCCGCACCATGCCCAAGGTCGTCATCGCCCTCGTCGGCGGGTGGGCCGCCGGCGGCGGCCACTCGCTGCACGTCGTCTGCGACATGACACTGGCCAGCCAGCACGCCCGCTTCAAGCAGACCGACGCCGACGTGGGCTCCTTCGACGGCGGCTACGGCAGCGCCTACCTCGCCAAGATGGTGGGGCAGAAGCGTGCCCGCGAGATCTTTTTCCTCGGGCGGGCCTACACCGGCCAGGAGATGTACGAGATGGGCGCGGTCAACGCGGTCGTCGACCACGCCGAGCTCGAGGTCGAGGCTCTGACGATGGCCCGCGAGATCATGGCCAAGTCCCCCACCGCGATCCGGATGCTCAAGTTCGCCTTCAACCTCACCGACGACGGGCTGATGGGCCAGCAGGTCTTCGCCGGCGAGGCCACGCGCCTTGCCTACATGACGGATGAGGCCGTCGAGGGTCGCGATCAGTTCCTCGAGAAGCGTGAGCCCGACTGGTCGCCCTTCCCCTGGTACTTCTGAT
>JAKDKQ010000317.1 GCA_030453295.1 Janibacter sp. | reverse complement strand
CGCTTGGGGTCCTTGATGGGCCACAGCAGGTCGGCGGGGTTCAGCAGGAACACCAGCAGGCTCAGGCCCGGGACCCAGGCAAGCACCTGGAGGAAGAGCGGGAGCAGCACCCGCATGAAGGCCGTCCCGACGGAGATGGTCCCCGCACGGGCGACCTGACGCACCGACAGGCCGAGCATCGCCTTGCCGGGCGTGGCACCGCGCGTGGTGAGGAAGCCGATCTGGTAGGCCGCCTGCACGATCATGATGAGTGCCAACCCGACGAAGAAGAACGTCCAGTCCATCATCGCCAGCACCGCGTCGGGGGTCAGCCCCTCGACCCGCGACGGGTCGCCGGCCTCTGCCGCGTCCCAGGCGAAGGCGAAGTAGTCCCACATCCACAGGGCGAAGGCCCACCCCGCGACGAGCAGGTTCAGCAGCCCGATGATCAAGGAGTCGATGAGATAGGCCCCGACCCGCACGCCATACGAGGCCAGCGGCTGGCCGTCGTCGGTCGTCGGCTCGGGAGTCGGCGAGGAGGAAGCACCTGCCGTGTGGGTCCCGTAGGGCGAGGGGCTGCCGTGGTGTCCAGCGCCCGGGACGCTCGGCGGCGCGTCGGGGCGGGTCGCCGTGGGCCGCCCGAAGACATCCGTGCCGGGTGCACCCGGTCCGTCGTGCGCGACGGGCTCCGCGGGCCGGCCCCGTCGGGGGACGGTGCGCTCGCTCCAGATGACCCCGTCGAAGTACCGCAGCTGGGAGGTGTCCTCCGGGTCGTCGTACCAACCGGCGCGCTCGGGGATGCTCATACGCTCACGATCTCATGTCGTGCGACCACGCCGACGCGCGACCAGCACGACCACGCCCCCGACGAGCAGGACCGCGACGAGCGTCGCCACCACGGGCGAGCGCGCAGCCGCCGCGAGCCAGGCCTGGGCCGCCGCGAGTCCCACGCTGGCGTAGAGCGTGGCCCACAGCACTGAGCCCAAGGTCACCGCCGGCAGGTACCGGCGCAGCGGCATGCGCGTGACGCCCGCTGTCGCGTTGACGGCCGTCTGGATGCCGATCGTGAGGAAACACAGGATGACCGCGATCGGACCCCAGCGGTGCACCAGCCCCTGCGCCCGCAGCCAGCCCGGGCTGGGCTCCCCCTCGAGCCGTCGCCATCGCCGCGTACCGGCAGCCGCACCGCGGCCGATCCAATAGGTGGCATTGGCCCGCAGCATGACGATGACGAAGAGCCCCGCAAAGGTCGGGACGAAGTGGGACCAGGTCACGCCGCTCCTTGGTGAGGGTCACCGCAGACTATCGGTGCCTCATGGCGAAGGGAGCGGGCCACCACGCGGTGGTCCGCTTCCTTCGCCCGAGGAGGATCAGAGGTTGCCGCGCTTGTCCTGCTCCCGCTCGATCGACTCGAAGAGGGCCTTGAAATTGCCCTTGCCGAAGCCGAGGGAGCCATGACGCTCGATGATCTCGAAGAAGACGGTCGGGCGGTCACCGAGGGGCTTGGTGAAGATCTGCAGCAGGTACCCGTCCTCGTCGCGGTCGACGAGGATCTTGCGCGACTTCAGCTCCTCGATCGGCACGCGGACCTCGCCGATGCGTGCGCGCATCTCGGGGTCGTCGTAGTAGGCGTCGGGAGTGTCCAAGAACTCGACACCCTCGCGACGCAGCTCGTCGACCGTGCGCAGGATGTCGTTGGTGGCCAGGGCGAGGTGCTGGGCTCCGGGGCAGCCGTAGAAGTCGAGGTACTCGTCGATCTGGCTGCGCTTCTTGGCGATGGCCGGCTCGTTGAGGGGGAACTTCACCCGGTGGTTGCCGTTGGCGACGACCTTGGACATCAGGGCCGAGTAGTCGGTGGCGATGTCGTCCCCGACGAACTCGGCCATGTTGACGAAGCCCATGACCCGGTTGTAGAAGCCGACCCACTCGTCCAGCTTGCCGAGCTCGACATTGCCGACGATGTGGTCCAGCGCCTGGAAGAGCCGCGTGGGTGCCCCATCACGCTTGACGAAGGACGAGGACCGCTCGACATAGCCGGGCAGGTAGGCGCCGGCGTAGGTCTGACCGTCGATGGTGCGCTGCACGAGGGTGTGCCGCGTCTCGCCGTAGGTCGCGATCGCACCGATGCGCACCGAACCGAACTCATCCGAGACCGTCTCGGGCTCCTGCACGACGCTCGCCCCGGCAGCCCGGGCCCGGGCGATGCACTTGTCGACGTCGGGGACCTCGAGGGAGATGTCGACGACCCCGTCGCCGTGCGCCGTGTGGTGGGCGATGAGCGGGCTGTCGGGGCTGACGGCGCCCTTGATGACGAAGCGGATCGAGCCGGACGTGAGGACGAAGGCCTTGTGGTCCCGGTTGCCGTTCTCCGGACCGGAGTAGCCCACGAGCTGCATCCCCCAGGTCGACTGGTAGTAGTGCGCCGCCTGCGTGGCGTTGCCGACGACGAAGACGATCGCGTCCCACCCGGTGACCGGGAAGGGATCGGACTCCTCGTCGTACGCCACGAGCCCGACGAGCTGCTTGAGCTGGTCGAGGTCGAGCTGGGCCTCGCGCTCCTGCCTGGTGAGTTCAACCACGGTGTTGGACATGTCGTCAGGATGCTGTCGCGACGAGCGATGTGCAACTGGCCCTGACCGCGATGCACACGCTGCGCAATCTGTTGCCCTCATGGCCCTGCTCGAGCGACAATGTGACCATGCCTGCCAGCGCCTCTCGCCCATCCGTCATCGACGAGCTCGATGCCCGTCTCATCGCCGTCTTTTCCGAGCGCCCGACGATCGGCGTGCTGGGTGCCTCTCGTGCGCTCGGCGTGGCCCGCGGGACCGTGCAGGCTCGGCTCGATCGACTGCAGACCACAGGAGTGATCCGCTCCTTCGCACCGACGGTGGACCCCGCCTCGCTCGGCTACCCGGTGACGGCGCTGTGCACCCTGGAGATCAGGCAGCGGCTGGGCCATCAGGCCGTCGTCGACCACCTGCTCGCCATCCCGGAGGTGCTCGAGATCCACTCGAC
>JAKDKQ010000316.1 GCA_030453295.1 Janibacter sp. | reverse complement strand
GGGGTGTCCGCCGTCACGCACGATTGGCGGACCCCCCCGGTTGTTATGGCATCGTGAGATGCCGCTCTTGATTCCGGGGGCGGAACCATGCCTGCAAGGAGTGCACCATGAGCGGACCGAAGGACGAACGAGGCGGCGACGCCTTCGACGACTTCTTCGGCGACCCGACGCCCTCGGGACGGATGCGGCCCGCACCGGAGGGCTCGCAGACGGTGCCCCTCGCCGAGCAGCACCCCGACGACGAGCCCACCCAGGATGTCGAGCTGCGCCGTCGTGAGCAGCCGACCGAGGCGGTACGGCCGGCTCCCGTCATCGAGCCCGAGCCGACCCCGCACGGAGCGGTCCCCGAGGCGTGGTGGCAGGCGGACCCCTCTCCCGCACCTGCGCCGCCACCGGCGGCCGGGCCGCAGAGCACGTGGAGCGCCGCGCCGACCCAGGGCGGGCACCAGCAGCCGTCGTACCAGCACCCGTCCCATCCGCAGTCACCTCGACGCGGGCTCTCCCCCGTGGCGATGGTCGGGATGCTCGTCGGGGGTGTCCTCCTCGGTGGGCTGTGCGTCGGCGGCACGGTGATGGCACTCGGTGGTGACGGGGAGCCGACCGCCCAGTCCACGACGGTCACCGAGACCAGCTCGATGCAGCCGACGACTCCCTCGACATCGCCGCCGACGAGCTCGTCCAGCTCGTCCTCCAGCAGCTCCTCCTCGTCGCCCACCCGCTCGGGCAAGCTGCCTGCAGGGACCACGAAGTGTGACGGGCCCAAGGACGGTGTCGCCGTCGGTCGCGGCACGGACGTGACCTCCTGTGCCTTCGCCGGCGCGGTGCGCGACGCCTACCTGGGTGCCGAGCCCAAGGACGGCAAGGCCAGCCTCGAGGTCCGCAGTCCCGTGACCAAGCAGAGCTACACGATGACGTGCACCGGCGAGGCGGTCACCCGCTGCACCGGTGGCAACGACGCGGTCGTCATCCTCTACTGACGTGGTGCGCCGCCTGGTGGTCTGGTTGGGTCTGGCCGTGTGCCTGACCACGGCCTGTGCGGGACCCGACGGCGGACCCTCCGAGAGCGCTGCCGCCTCGACATCCGAGAGCGCGTCCTCCGCGTCGCGGACCCCCTCCAGCACGACCAGGCCCACACGGGCGCTCGCCCGATCCGTCGGCCGGGTGGTGGCGGAGCACCCCGAGGCCGACATCGCGATCGCCTGGGCCCCTGTCGGGACGACGGGGAAGGTGCAGGTCGTCGGCGACGCCCAGCCGCTCATCGCGTGGTCGACGATCAAGGTGCCCTTGTCCCTGGCGGTCGTGCGAGCGGGTCACGGTGAGCGGATGGGCGCCGACATCGACCGCGCTCTCACGGCCTCGGACAACGAGGCGGCGGGCCGGTTGTGGACGGATCTGGGCGGCGGAGGCACCGCGGCCGCCGCCGTCGAGGAGCAGCTGCAGCGTGGCCGCGATCGCCGGACCGGCGTTCCGCCGCAGGTCACGGTGGTCGGCTTCTCCCCCTTCGGGCAGGCGACCTGGCGGCTCACCGACCAGACGCGGTTCACCGCGGCGCTGCCCTGCCTGGCGGGATCGACGAGCATCGTCGACGCGATGGGCCGGGTCGTCGACGGCCAGCGGTGGGGGCTCGGCGGGCTCGACGGCGCGCGCTACAAGGGCGGCTGGGGGTCCACGCCCCGCGGATATGTCGTGCGCCAGCTGGGCATCGTGCCCGGGACGAAGGGGGACACTGCCGTCACCCTGCAGGTCCGGTCGGGTACCCACGAGGAGGGCACGGCCATCGCCGACGAGCTGACCCGGGCCCTGCGCGCGCACCGCGGCGATCTGCCCGTCGGGAGCTGCGACTGAGCCGGTCGCCGGGAGCGGCTCTCAGAGCGCCGCAGGGGTCGGTCGACGTACGGGGAGTCGTCGGCGGCGGGGATCTGCGGTGAGAAGTGCCCACAGGGGCCCCAAGATACGTCGTGTCAGGCGTTGACGGGGTAGAATCATGGGGTTGAGGCCGCGGTGCCAGCCCTGAGGGCCAGCCCGCGGTAATCCATGCACCGCACCAGCTCGAGGAGCACCGTGGCAGACGAGCAGTCGCCTGAGATCCAGCCCAAGTCCCCGGACACGGGGAGCCCCGAGTACGACGCGAGCGCCATCCAGGTGCTCGAGGGTCTCGAGGCGGTGCGCAAGCGGCCCGGCATGTACATCGGCTCCACCGGTGAGCGCGGTCTGCACCACCTCGTGTGGGAGATCGTCGACAACGCCGTGGACGAGGCGATGGCCGGTCACGCCGACACCATCGACGTCACCCTCATGGACAACGGCGCAGTCCGGGTCAAGGACAACGGCCGCGGCATCCCCACCGACATCCACGAGGCCGAGGGCATGTCGGCCGTCGAGCTCGTCCTGACCCAGCTGCACGCCGGAGGCAAGTTCGGCGGCGGCGGCTACAAGGTCTCCGGTGGCCTGCACGGCGTCGGCTCGTCAGTCGTCAACGCCCTGTCCAAGCGCATGGACGTGTGCGTGCGGCAAAAGGGGTACGCGCACCGGATGTCCTTCGAGCACGGTGTGCCGCTGGGATCCCTCGAGCGCGAGGAGGAGACCGATGCCACCGGCACGACCATCACCTACTGGGCCAATGACGAGATCTTCGAGACGGTCGAGTACGACTGGGAGACGATCCGGGCTCGCTTCCAGCAGATGGCCTTCCTCAACAAGGGCCTGACGATCAACCTCGTCGACGAGCGGGTGCCCGAGACCACCGAGGCCGACCAGGACGAGGACCTCGACGAGGTCGACGCCGACATCACCGAGGTCGTCGACTCCGAGGAGCAGACGGCCGCCCCCAAGAAGGCCCGCAAGGTCTCCTACCGGTACGACAACGGCCTCGTCGACTACGTGCAGCACCTCGTCAGCTCCAAGAAGGCCGAGCCGATCACGGCCGAGATCATCTCGATGGAGACCGAGGACACCGAGCGCGAGCTCTCCCTCGAGATCGCCATGCAGTGGACGAG
>JAKDKQ010000315.1 GCA_030453295.1 Janibacter sp. | reverse complement strand
GCATCAGGACGGCCACCACGACCATGAGCACGGCGAAGACGGTCATCAGGACCTCGTCGGGCACGGCTCGGGAGGCAGCTGACCCGGCGAATGAGCCGGCCGTGCCGAGCAGGCCGAAGGTCATGCCCTGTCCGAAGCTCACCCGCTGCGCACGGTGGTGCGCTGGCAGCGAGAGGAGGGAGGTGACGCCCACGATGATCAGCGAGCTGGTCGTCGCAGTGACGGGGTCCTGCCCCAGGACGTGCACGAGGGCGGGTACGGCGAGGATGGACCCTCCGCCGCCCAAAGCACCGAGTGCGAGCCCGATGACTAGGCCGAGCGGAATGACGGCAAGGGGCATGGGTCAGGGTGGCTCAGCCGCGCCCGAAGAGCCGGGCGAGGGGGCCGCGGGAGGTGCCGACCCCCTTCGCCGGGGTGGAGTGACCGGGGCAGCGTTGGCTGCCGGGCACTCCCTTCATCACTTGGTCGACGTGCTGGCCGCAGCCGGCCCAGGTGGTCTTGCCGCACTGGCGGCAGGTGGTCTGACGACACATGAGGGGTCTCCTTTGGGGTGTTCGGGGCGAAGGGGGCGTCAGTCGGAGGACGTCATCGGTAGTCCGGCGTCGCCGGCGTTGTCGAAGGCGTCGTCGATGAGGACGACCTGGTGGTCGCGCGCCGCGAGGACCGACGCGGCGATCGAGGCCCGGTAGCCGCTGCCGCAGTGGATCCACAGCTCACGCTGTGGGATCTCGTCGATCCGGTCGAGCAGCTCGCCGATCGGGACGTTCTGCGCGCCCTCGATGTGGCTGTCCTCGTACTCGCCAGCAAGACGGACGTCCAGGACGCGCACGGGACGGTGGTGGCGCACTTGTGACAGGTCGGCGAAGACCGCGGTCTCCAGCGTGCCCAGCGGTCGGTCGGTCCAGTCCTCCGGCCCACCGGTGGCGGCACCGGCGATCCGGTCCAGGCCGATCCGCACCATCTCACGCTGGGCCTCGGCAACGTGCTCTGAGCTCTCACCGAGCAGCGTGACCTGAGCATCCCAAGGGATGAGCCACCCGAGGTAGGTGGAGAACTGACCGTCTAGGCCGAAGTTCAGCGTCCCGATCGCGTGACCGGCCGCGAAGGCGGTGCGGGTGCGCAGGTCCACGACCCACTCGCCGGCGTCGATGCGCTGCGTCAGCGTGTCCTTGTCGGCCAGCTCAGGGTCGCTCAGGTCGGCCTCGCTGGGCCCCTCTGCATTGGCCGGGGTCATGTGGACGTAGTAGGCCGGGTAGGCGTCAAGGCCCGCCAAGGTGTCGGCGACCCACTGCGCCTCCTCCTGGGTGAGCGCGGGGTTGCTGCGCTTCTCCTGACCGATCGTCGACTCGGTGGATCCACCAGTGGACCCGGCGGAGCAGAAGGAGCCGAACCCGTGGGTCGGCAACACCTCCGCCTGCTCGGGCAGCTCGTCCGCGAGACGGTGGATCGAGGCGAACTGGTGGCGCACGAGGGCGCTCGTGTGTTCCTCACCGAGCAGGTCCGGGCGCCCGGTGGCACCGAAGAGCAACGAGCCGCCGGTGAAGACGGCAGAGGTGGTGGCGCCGGAGTTGGTGATCGTCTCAACCGCGTAGGAGAGATGGGTGAAGGTGTGCCCCGGGGTCGCGATGGCTCGCACGCGCATCGTCGGGGAGACGTCGACGACGTCCCCGTCGCGGATCGGCTCCCGGTCGAAGGAGACCTCGTCCTCACCGTTGACGTGGTAGCGGGTGCCGAGGCGGCGTGCCAGGGCGAGCCCTCCGGTCACGTAGTCGTTGTGTAGGTGGGTCTCGAAGACATCGGTGATCCGCACCCCGGCCTCGTCGGCGACCGCGAGCACGCGGTCGATGTCCCGCTGCGGGTCGACGACGAACGCGACCTCACCGTCGTGGGCGAGGTAGGAGCGATCGCCGAGGCTCGGAGTCTCGATGGTGATGATCGTGGGTTCCATGGATGACAAACTAATACCCCAGGGGGTATGGTGTCAACGCCGGCCGACGACGCGGCCGCGTATCGAAAGGAGATCGACATGCAGTACGCCATGACCACCGCCGTGGACGCCCCATTCGACGAGACGCTCGCCGCCACCCGTGAGGTCCTGGCCGACCAGGGCTTCGGGGTGCTCACCGAGATCGACCTGGCCGCGACCCTCAAGGCCAAGGTCGACGCCGACATCGCACCCCACGTCATCCTCGGCGCCTGCCGGCCTCAGCTTGCCGAGCAGGCGGTCGCCAGAGAGGCCTCGATCGGGCTGCTGCTCCCCTGCAACGTCGTCGTGCGGGCCGATGGAGAGCAGCGCACCCTCGTCGAGGCCATCGACCCAGAAATGCTCGTCAGCGTCACCGAGAACGCCGAGTTGAGCGAGATCGCGCGAGACGCACGAACCCGACTCGACGCTGCCCTGGCCGCACTTCCGGCCCGGCTGCACTGACGACCTGCTCACGAAGGAGAAGACAATGGTCACGTTGGACATGGAAGACATGGGGCCGGTCATCAACCGGCTCCGCCGAGCGCAAGGCCAGATCGGTGGCGTGATCCGCCTCATCGAGGAGGGCCGCGACTGTAAAGACGTGGTCACCCAACTTGCCGCCGCCAGCCGCGCCCTCGACCGCGCCGGTTTCGCCATCGTCGCGTCCGGCCTGCAGGAGTGCCTCTCCTCACCAGACGGCGTCAACGAAGACGACAAGGCCGCCATGGAGAAGCTCTTCCTCACCCTCGCCTGACCTGCCCTCTGCGCATGCTCTCAACGGTGCACGGGGGCAGGCCGGAGGCAGGAGCGCTCACGGCGGACGCGGACGACGAGCGCCCACGCCAGCAGCACGGTGACCCCGGCCGCGAGCAGCGGCTGCACCGGCGCGAAGTACTGCATCGCTCCGGAGTAGCCCAAGGCGATGAGGACGAGCTAGTTGCACACCGGGCACCCGACAGCGAAGAAGGTCGTGACCAGAACCGGACGTCACCGGAGTCGGACCCGACCTGTCCAGCGTCCGGCGTCGCGTGACTCGTT
>JAKDKQ010000314.1 GCA_030453295.1 Janibacter sp. | reverse complement strand
TCGACTCGATGGTCATCCCGCTCGCCGCGGGCCGCAAGGTCGGCTTCCTCGGCAAGGCCGAGTACGTGCAGGGCACGGGAGTGTCCGGGTGGCTCGGACGGCTGTGGTTCGGCGAGTTCGGCGGGATGATCCCGGTGGACCGCTCCGACGCGCGCGCCGCAGCCCGCTCGCTCGAGCTCGCCGAGGAGCACCTGGCAGCCGGGGGAGCCTTCGGGATCTACCCGGAGGGCACCCGCAGCCGCGACGGCCGCCTCCACAAGGGCCGCACCGGAGTGGGTCGTCTCGCCCTGTCCAGTGGCGCCACAGTCATCCCGTGCGCACTCGTGGGGACCGACAAGGCGCAACCGGTCGACACCCGCGGGCTGCGACCGCACCGGGTCACCGTGCGCTTCGCCCCGCCCGTCGACGTCGCGTCCCTCGAGGCGCAGTTCGTCAAGGCTCGGCTGCTGCGCGCGGTCACCGACGAGGTGATGGACGCGATCGCCGAGCGCTCGCCGCAGGAGCGCTCCGACGACTACGCCAACCGGCCGGACGCGGCCTGAGCGTGCGCGTCGGGCACGACCTGCCCTGAGGGCTGGGTACGCTGGCGCGGTGCTGAAGACCACTGTCGCCGCCCTCGCCGGCAAGGCCGCCCGCCGTGCTGCCCGCCTCAGGGGCGGTGGGACCGGAGGTTCGGCGCTGCCCGGGTTGGTCGCTGAAAAGATCGACCCCGGCTTCCTCGCCCACGCCCTCGCCGATGTCCCCGGTGGGATCGTCGTGGTCTCCGGGACCAACGGCAAGACGACGACGACCAAGATGCTGGTCGCGGTCCTGCGCGCCCACGGCAAGAGCGTCTTCACCAACCCGACCGGCAGCAACTTCACCCGCGGTGTCATCTCCTCGATGCTCAGCGAAAAGCTCCGGCGTGGCCGCCTGCAGGCCGACATCGCCGTCCTCGAGCTCGACGAGGCGCATGCCCTGCACTTCGGGCGCGCCGTCGCCCCCACGCACGCGCTGTTGCTCAACGTGGCACGTGACCAGCTGGACCGCTTCGCCGAGATCGACCACACCGCAGGGCTGCTGACCCAGCTCGCCGCGATGACGACCCAGGGGGTGGTGCTCAACCGCGACGATCCCTTCGTCAACCGGATCGCCACGACCCTCGCGCCCGGCATCGACGTCAGCTGGTTCGGCCTCGACGCCACCGCAGCCGATCGCCTCGGTGAGCTGTCGGAGCACGACTCCCGCGAGCAGGACGACTTCGCGCCCCCGGCGGCCGCCGAGCGGGACGGGCTCCTCACACCCATCGACGAGCAGCAGCTGCAGATCACCTTCGGTGCACAGGACGAAGGGGGCCGGGTCGGCCCCGTCACCCTGCGTCAGCGTGGTCTGGCCGCCATGATCAACGCCACGGCCGCGACCTCCATGGCCAAGCACCTCCTCGGCGCCGACTTCCGCACCGACGCCACCGAGCAGGCGCTGCGCACGGTGGCGCCCCCCTTCGGCCGGGGGGAGGTCGTCGATGCCGACGGGACGCCGCTCGAGCTGGTGCTCGTCAAGAACCCCGCCGGCTTCACCGTGGCGCTCGGTACCTACGGCAGCACGCCCACCGCGACGATGATCGCGATCAACGACGACTACGCCGACGGGCGCGACGTGTCCTGGCTCTACGACGTGAGCTTCGAGTCCCTGCGCGAGCGTGGGGTGGCGTTGACCACCGGCGTGCGTGGCTGGGACATGGCCCTGCGCCTGCAGTACGACGATGTCCCCGTGGACAGGACGGACGTGGATCTGGCCACGGCGCTGGAGAGCTTCCTCGCCGACCACAGGGAGGAGCCCAAGCGCATCTTCTGCACCTACACGGCGATGCTCGCCCTGCGCCGGATGCTCAGCGAGCGCTACGACCTGCCCGAGATGGGCGTCGACGCCCCCGAGACGACCGGAGGCGCAGCATGAGCACCCACCTCGACATCCCGATCCTCGGTGAGCCCTCGGGCTCCGCGCTGCCTGCCGACACCGGTCACGAGGGCAAGGGCGAGATCCACCTGGTCCACCTCTACCCGCGCGAGATGAGCATCTACGGCGACCTCGGCAACACCCGCTGTCTGGCCGCTCGCATCCGACGGCACGGCTATGTGCCGGTCGTGCACCAGCATCACCCAGGGCAGCCCTTCCCCGAGCAGGCGCACCTCGTCGTCGGTGGTGGCGGCCAGGACTCCGGGCAGACCAAGGTCGAGGACGATCTCGCGCGCATCGCCGACCGGTTGCGCGGGCTCGCCGCCGACGGGACCGCGATGCTGATGATCTGCGGCATGTACCAGCTCTTCGGCAATGCCTTCGTCACCGTCGAGGGCAAGAGCCTGCCCGGCCTGGGCATCCTCGATGTCACGACCCGGGGCAATGAGCAGCGGATGATCGGCCCGGTCGTCCTGAGCACCGACCACGGTGACGTCGTCGGCTACGAAAACCACTCGGGCTCCACGGTGCTCGGGGCGGGCCAGGCCCCCTTCGGCAGGGTGCGGCACGGCCAGGGCAACAACGGCAGCGACGGCACCGAGGGCGCTGTCTCGGGCCACGTCATCGGTTCCTACCTGCACGGCCCCGTCCTGCCCGCCAACCCGCGTCTCTCGGACGCACTCATCGGCTGGGCGGCCGAGCTGGCGACCGGTCGGGACTTCGAGCCGGCGCAGCTGGACGACGAGGTGGCGCGGCAGGCGCAGACCCGTCAGGTACGACGCCTGCTCGGCTGACCGGTCAGGGCCCGATCAGGCAGGCGCCTCGGCGTCCGCCAGCTCCTCGGCGCTCGCCTTGGGCATCAGGCTCCACGCCAGCCACCCGATGGCTCCCAGAGGGATCTCCATCAGGTGGGTGAAGATCGAGAAGAGGACGACGCCGGCCATCGACGCGGCCGGGTCAGCGCCCCACGCGACGAGCGCGGCAGCGGTGCCCGTCTCGGTCACGCCGAGCCCACCGGGCGTCACGCCGACAGCAGTGAGCAGGCGGCCGATCGCGTAGGCCGCGAAGAGCTG
>JAKDKQ010000313.1 GCA_030453295.1 Janibacter sp. | reverse complement strand
CTCGGTTCGAAGGGAGGTCTGGTGCACCTCCAGTGTCGCCTCCCTTGAGAGTGCCTCGTGAGACACCGTGGGTCTTTGCCGAGAATTTGACGCCAGCATCTGTCAGTTCGGCACTGGGCTCGATGGGCTCGGCCGATGCCCCACCCGTTGGGATCAGAAGGGCTGCTGCGGTTAGTGACACCGTGAGGCCGCTCCGGGGTGTCACGTGACGATCCAGTCCAGCATCTGCCACCTGTCGTTCTCCCAAGCGACATGCTGAGTGAGCGTGTAGGTGGTGGCCTTCACGTGGCCGTTTTCCTTACCGTTCGCGTCCTCGCGCGTGTGGGCCGCCACCTTCACGCTCATCGAAACCTTGTAGCCAGAGTCGCTTCGTTTCTGTGCCTTGACGTTGGTGATGGAGTACGGATTCTCGCTGCGAGTCCAACCCTTCTTCATGTCTGCCTGGATGCCACTGACTGAGGTCGAGCAGACCTTGCACTCATCGGCGCTGAGCTTCTCGAGATCACCCGTCTGGCCAGAATCCGTGGCGTTTCCGAATGTCTCGTAGTAGTACTTCCCGAAGGCTGCGGCGCCAGCCTTGGTCTCCTCGCGGGCGGCGTCGGGCAGATCGCTGGGCATCTCAGGCCCGTCGCTGCTGGAGGAGCTGCCCGACGAAGAGCTCGTGCTGGACCCAGACCCCTTGGTCGTGGAGGAGTCGCCAGGCAGGGGCGAGACCGTGCTGCTGCTCGTCGGCTCGACGGGCTCGTCCTCGCCACACGCGGCCAGGCCTGCGGTCAGGAGGGCGGCTGCGGCCAGGACTGCTGCTCCACGCGTGAACTGCACGATCTTCGCTTTCGTCGACGACGGGCGCGGACCGTGTGGCCACCCCCGAGAACGTCGTCAACGCTAGCGATTTCCGGCCAACTCGCATCTCGACAATCCACAGGGCAGTCAGCTGCGGGCCGTGACCCGCCACGAGGAGCAGGAAGGGAGGGGGCTGGGACCCCCCCTTCGTCTCAGGTGGAGCGGGCGGTGGTGACGTCGACGAGGTCGGCGAGGACCGACCGCGCGGGGTCGGCGACCCCGGTCGCCTCAGCGAGTGCAGCGCGGGCTGCCTCGGCGCCGTCAGCGATGTCGCGTTCGACCCCGTCGAGGGCGCCGGTCTCGACGATCAGCTCGCGGAAGGCCCCGACCTCATCGGCGCCCAGATCGGGCGCCCCGAGCCACTGGTCGACCTTGGTCGCGGCGACGTCATCCGCGCCGGCGAGGGTGCGGGCGATGAGCACGGTGCGCTTGCCCTCGCGCAGGTCATCGCCTGCGGGCTTGCCGGTGACCTCGGGGTCGCCGAAGACGCCGAGCACGTCGTCGCGCAGCTGGAAGGCTTCGCCCAGCGCCAGCCCGTACCGGGAGAGCGCCGCGAGGTCGCTCTCGGACGCCCCACCAGCGGTCGCGCCGATGAGCAAGGGGTGCTCGATGGAGTACTTGGCGCTCTTGTAGCGGATGACGTGCCGCGAGCGCTCGATCCGCTCCGCGTCGTCGAGCTCGTGCCACGGGCGCATCGAGGTGATGATGTCGAGGAACTGGCCCGCCATGAGCTGGCCGCGCATCCGCTCGAAGGCCGGCCGGGCAGTCGTGAGTGACTCCGGGGGCAGGCCCGAGTCGACGTAGAGATCGTCGCACCAGCCGAGGCACAGGTTGCCGGCCAGGATCGCGCCGGCCACGCCGAAACGGTCCGGGTCGCCGTGCCAGAGCCGCTCGCCGTGGGCCCGGGAGAGGGCCCGGTGCATCGCGGGCTGGCCGCGGCGGGTCTCGCTGTCGTCCATCACGTCGTCGTGGATCAGGGCTGCGGCCTGGAAGAGCTCCATCGAGGCAGCCAGGGAGATCGCGCCCTCGTGGTCCTCGCGGCCGGCGGCTCGCCAGCCCCAGTAGGCAAACCCGGCCCGCAGTCGCTTGCCGCCCTGCAAGAGGGTGCGCACGGGGCCGGTGAGGTCGGCGACATCGGGTCCGATCTCGGCGAGCTCGACCTCCCAGCGGTCCAGCTCGGTGTCGATGCGGTCCTGGACCCGCGAGCGCAGATCGGCCAGGTCCAGCGGGTGCGGCACGTGGGCTCCAGTGGCGAGAGGTGTCGGTGGTCCGTGGTCGGATCCTTGGGTCGCGACCAGCCTACGTCGGATGGGTTGACGCGCTGTCGGCCCCCCGGTCTACTGTTGTTCGAACAGGTGTTCGAGCAAAGGAGTGGTCATGGTCAGGCTCGTCGAGGAGTTCATCGAGGTACGGGTGGGGGAGTCACGGCCGGAGCAGTTCCTCTGGAGAGGGCGGCTCTACCGGGTCATGGAGGTGGTCGACCACTGGCAGGAGCGGCACGACTGGTGGCGCTCGAGCGGGGGACGGCCGCTGGCGCAGGTCCCGCTCGCCCGGGACGTGTGGCGGGTGTCAGCCAGCCGAGGACGTAGCAGCACGCCAGGGGTCTACGACCTGGGCATGGACGGTGACGCCTCGGCGGGCACGTCCGGGTGGATGCTCCTGCGGACCCAGGACTGAGGGGGTCGTGATGGTTGCCGTTGCCGTCCTCCACCCCGATCGCCTCGACGGGGCGATGGACCTGCTCTCGGGCGCCGGCGAGAGCCTGGCCGCCGCGCACATGGCTCACAGCGTGCCCGATCGCAACACCGGGACCCGGCTCGCCGTGCTCCGGGCCGCGGCCGCCGTGCTGTGCGTGCGCGGTCGTCCGACGCTCCCTGAGGCGCGACCAAGGAGCCTCGCAGGGTCCGGCCCCGTCGACGTGTGGCGACTGCTGCCGCAGGTGGCGCCCGAGCTGACCGAGTGGGCGGACTTCTTCGAGACCGTCCTGCCCGAAGGGGGGACCCACCCCGGTCACGGAGCGGCCGGACCGATGAGCGTGCGCGAGGTCGACGACCTGCTGCGCCAGGGGGAGGACTTCGTGCGGATCGTCGCCGGGCTCCTGGGCCTGTCACCGGTGCCGGTCACCGGTGACCTCGTCCCGATCACCCAGGCGCACGACCTCAAGGAGAT
>JAKDKQ010000312.1 GCA_030453295.1 Janibacter sp. | reverse complement strand
TGGTCCGTGGAGTGCCGGCCCACCCGACCGGCGCTGGTGGACGTCGCCGTCTGCAACTACGTCGCGGCCGAGGTCGACCCGCTCGCGGGCTGGCAGGACGGGTGGATCACCCACCTGGACGCGGACCACCGGGACGATCTGCGCCGGCTCGTCGAGCGCGAGGTGCAGCCGGTCGCCTCGGTGCGGCCGGTCTTGGCCGACGCCGATGGACTCGTCCTGCGGGAGTACGTCGGGACCTGCCGTCGCGACATCCGGCTCGGGTGGTCTCGTCCGGTCGGCTGCGGCTGCGAGGCGCAGGCCGCGCTGAGGAGCCTGCTCTCGGTCGCCGCCCGGGGCTGAGCGATCAGCGGGCGACAGGGGCCCGCGTTGCTGCAGTCGGCGCTCAGACAGGGGTGAGCGGGGTGTGCGGCTGCGGTGGCAGCTCGACCGCGATGGTGTCGCCGGGCCGCACCGTGCCGCTCCGTTCGACGACGGCCATGACGCCGGCCCGGCGCACGATGCCCACGCCGTCGACGCTCTTGACGCCCCCGGTCGGACCGAGCTCGACGTCGGAGTCGGAGGCCACCCCGTCGACGCGGCGCACGACGACCTTGAGCAGCCCGCGGGAGTGCTCGTCGATCTGCCGGCAGGGGTTGCGCAGGCCGGTCAGGCGCACGCTCGCCCCGCCCAGGTGCAGCCGCGTCCCCTCGGGGAGGGCGAGCAGGTCCACTCCTGCGGTGAGGATGTTCTCGCCGAGCGACCCCGGACCGATGTCGTGCCCGGCGTCGCGGGCCTCGTCCAGCAGTGCGCCCTGGATCAGATGCACCTGGCGCAGGTTGGGCTGGTTGGGATCACGCCGCACCCGCGAGCGGTGCTGGACCAGCGTCCCGGCATGGGCGTCGCCGCGGACCCCGAGGTCCTCGACGAGCTCGATGGACTCGCACGACTGCTTGCTGAAGCGGTGCAGCTGGTCCCGGCTCACCGACATGACGAAGGGGGTGTCCACGCCCCTGATCCTGCCACGGCGGTGGACACCCCCTTCGACGACAGCGTGCGTCAGGCGTCGCCGCCGGCGTTGCCGGAGGTTCCGGCACTGATGTCGAGCAGGCGGTACTTGTCGGCCGCCGTGCCGGGCACGTCCTCGGCGACCCAGCCGCGCTCGGCGAGCATCTGCAGGGCCCGCACGGTCATGGACGGACCGTCGACGTGGAAGTAGCGACGAGCCGCAGCGCGGGTGTCCGAGAAGCCGAAGCCGTCGGTGCCGAGCGCCGAGAACTCCTCCGGGACCCACGGACGGATCTGGTCCTGGACCTGCTTCATGTAGTCGGAGACCGCGACGATCGGGCCGACCGCGCCCTCGAGGGCCTGGGTGATGTACGGCGTGCGCCGCTCGGCCTCGGGGTGGAGGAAGCGCTGCTGGTCGCAGGCCATCGCCTCCCGGCGCAGCTCGCTCCAGCTCGTCACCGACCAGACGTCGGCGGCGACGCCCCAGTCGTCCTTGAGCAGCTGCTGCGCCTCGAGTGCCCACGGCATGCCGACACCACTCGCGAGCAGCTGGCAGCGGGGCGGGGTGTCACCCAGGCCGGAGTCGTCACCCGCGGCATAGCGGTACATGCCCTTGAGCAGTCCGGCGACGTCCAGGCCCTCGGGCTGGGCCGGCTGCACGAGCGGCTCGTTGTAGAGGGTCAGGTAGTAGATGACATTGCGGCTGGCGTCGCCCTTGGGCGCGTCGCCGCCGTACATCGTCTCCAGGCCCTGACGCATGATGTGCGCGATCTCGAAGCCGTAGGCCGGGTCCCAGGCCACGACGGCGGGGTTGGTCGCCGCGAGGAGGGGGGAGTGGCCATCAGCGTGCTGCAGGCCCTCTCCGGTCAGCGTCGTGCGACCGGCGGTGGCGCCGAGCATGAAGCCGCGCGCCATCTGGTCACCGGCGGCCCAGATGCTGTCGCCGGTGCGCTGGAAGCCGAACATCGAGTAGAAGATGTACATCGGGATCATCGGCTCGCCGTGCGTGGCATAGCTCGTCGCGGCGGCGGTGAAGGCGGCCACCGAGCCGGCCTCGTTGATGCCCGTGTGGATGATCTGACCCTGCTCCGACTCGCGGTAGGCGAGCATGAGGTCGGCGTCGACCGAGGTGTAGTTCTGGCCGTGCGGGTTGTAGATCTTCTTCGTTGGGAAGAAGGCGTCGAGGCCGAAGGTGCGTGCCTCGTCGGGGATGATCGGCACGACCCGGTCGCCGAAGTCCTCCTCCCGCATGAGGTCCTTGAGCAGCCGGACCCACGCCATCGTCGTGGCGATCTCCTGCTTGCCGGATCCCTTGGCCATCTGGGCGTACTTGTCGTCGCCGGGCAGCGTCGGGGTCGGGTACTCGACGCGGCGCTGGGGCAGGCCGCCGCCGAGCTTGCCGCGGCGCTCCTTGAGGTACTGGATCGCCTCGTCGTCCTCGCCGGGGTGGTAGTACGGCGGCAGGTACGGGTCCTTCTCCAGCTGCTCGTCGGAGATCGGGATCTTCAGCCCGTCGCGCAGTCCCTTGAGGTCCTCGAGGGTCAGCTTCTTCATCTGGTGGGTCGCATTGCGCCCGGCGAAGTGCGACCCCAGGCCGTAGCCCTTGATCGTCTTGGCGAGGATGACGGTCGGCTGGCCGGTGTGCTCGGTCGCCTCGCGGTAGGCGGCGTAGACCTTGTTGTAGTCGTGACCACCACGCTTGAGCTTCCACCACACGTCGGCGTCGGACCAGTCCTCGACGAGCTTGCGGGTGCGCGGGTCGCGGTTGAAGAAGTTCTCGCGGACATACGCGCCGTCGTTGGCGCGGAAGGTCTGGTAGTCGCCGTCGGGCGTCTGGTTCATGAGGTTGACCAGGGCGCCGTCCCGGTCGGCAGCGAGCAGCGGGTCCCAGCCGCGGCCCCAGACGACCTTGATGACATTCCACCCGGCCCCGCGGAAGAAGGCCTCGAGCTCCTGGATGATCTTGCCGTTGCCACGGACCGGCCCGTCGAGGCGCTGCAGGTTGCAGTTGACGACGAAGGTGAGGTTGTCCAGCTCCTCGAAGGCCG
>JAKDKQ010000311.1 GCA_030453295.1 Janibacter sp. | reverse complement strand
TCAGCTCGGCTGGTGCGGCGCGACGACGACCTCGATGCGCTGCAGCTCCTTGACCTCGGTGTACCCCGTGGTCGCCATGGCCCGGCGCAGGGCGCCGATGAGGTTGGTGGAGCCGTCGGAGACCTTGCTCGGGCCGAAGAGGACCTCCTGGAGCGGAGCGACCGAGCCGACCTCGACGCGCGCGCCGCGTGGCAGCTCACGGTGGTGGGCCTCGGGGCCCCAGTGGTAGCCACGGCCGGGGGCGTCAGCAGCACGGGCGAGCGCAGCGCCGAGCATGACGGCATCGGCGCCGCACGCGATCGCCTTGACGATGTCTCCGCTCGACCCGAGGCCACCGTCCGCGATGACATGGACGTAGCGGCCACCCGACTCGTCGAGGTAGTCGCGACGTGCGGCCGCGACATCGGCGACGGCGCTGGCCATCGGGGCATGGATGCCCAGCGTCTGCCGGGTCGTGTGCGCCGCTCCGCCGCCGAACCCGACGAGCACACCGGCAGCACCGGTGCGCATGAGGTGCAGGGCAGCGGTGTAGCCGGCCGCGCCGCCGACGATCACCGGCACGTCGAGCTCGTAGATGAAGCGCTTGAGGTTCAACGGTTCACTGCGGCTGCTCACGTGCTCCGCAGAGACGGTGGTGCCGCGGATGACGAAGAGGTCGACTCCCGCGTCGACGACGCTCTTCCAGTGCTGCTGGGTGTTCTGCGGGCTGAGCGCACCGGCGACGGTGATGCCGGCGCTGCGCAGGTGGCGCAGTCGCTCGGTGATCAGCTCCGGCTGGATCGGTGCCGCGTAGATCTCCTGCATCCGGGCGGTCGCCATGACCGGGTCGAGGGAGGCGATCTCCGCCAGCAGCGGCTCCGGGTCGGAGTAGCGCGTCCACAGTCCCTCGAGGTCGAGGACCGGGAGACCACCCGCCTCACCGAAGGCGACGGCCGTCGCCGGTGACATCACGGAGTCCATCGGGGCCGCGATGACCGGCATCTCGAAGTGGTACGCGTCGATCTGCCAGTCGAGCGAGACCTCCTCGGGGTCGCGCGTGCGCCGGCTCGGCAGCACCGCGATGTCGTCGAAGGAGTAGGCCCTGCGGCCACGCTTGCCTCGGCCGATCTCGATCTCATTCACCCGCCCAGCCTAAAGGGCTTGGTCCTCGGCGGTGGAGGGCGCATACTTGCTTGGCCGATGCATGCATCTTTTTGCTCGGTCCGGGTGGCGACGAGGCCGCCGCCACCCCCTTCGCAACCCTCTCAGGAGACTCCTGTGTCCACGACCGTCCACGACTCCCCGCCACAGGAGTACCCCGAAAAGATCGACGCCGCCGTGCTCAAGGTGGCCGGCGTCGTCGTCCTCGGCGCGATCATGTCGATCCTCGACATCACCGTCGTCAACGTCGCCCTGCCCCACTTCCAGACGGACCTGGCGACCGGCCCCGAGCCGCTGCACTACTCCACCGTCGCGTGGACCGTCACGGCCTACACGCTGGCGCTCGCGACCGTCATCCCGTTGACCGGCTGGGCGGCCGACCGCTTCGGCACCAAGCGCCTCTACCTCGCGGCCATCGCCTTCTTCGTCGCCGGCTCCGTGCTGTGCGCCTTCGCCCCGTCGATCCAGATGCTCATCGGCGCCCGGGTCCTGCAGGGCCTCGGCGGCGGCATGCTCATGCCGCTCGGCATGACGATCATGACCCGCGCGGCCGGCCCGCAGCGCATCGGTCGCCTCATGGCGATCCTCGGGATCCCGATGCTCCTCGGCCCCATCGGTGGACCGATCCTCGGTGGCTGGCTCATCGACAACGCCCACTGGCTGGGTCGCCCGAGCTGGACCTGGATCTTCCTGATCAACCTGCCGATTGGCGCCATCGCCCTCGTCTACGCCTGGATCGTCCTGCCCAAGGACGACACGCACCCCAGCGAGTCGCTCGACGTCGTCGGCCTGCTCCTCATGTCGCCCGGTCTGGCGCTCTTCCTCTACGGCGTCTCCTCGATCCCCGAGGAGGGCACCGTCAACTCGCCCAAGGTCTACGGCACGGCCCTCGCCGGTCTCGCGCTGATCATCGCCTTCGGCTGGTGGTCGATGCGGCCCAAGCACCCGCTGCTCGACCTGCGCCTGCTCGCCAACCGGCAGTTCTCCATCGCGGCCCTGACGATGTTCCTCTTCGCCGCGGCCTTCTTCGGCGGCCTGCTGCTCATGCCGACCTACTTCCAGCAGGTGCGTGGCGAGTCCACGACCATGGCGGGCATGCTGATGATCCCGCAGGGGCTCGGCGCGCTGGTCACCATGCCGATCGCCGGCATGCTCGTGGACAAGTACCCCGTCGGCCGGATCGTGCCCGTCGGCATCGCGCTGATCACGGGTGGCATGTTCGCCTTCACCCAGCTCTCCGCGGACTCCAGCTACTGGGGCTTCGTCATCCCGGCGCTCTTCGTCATGGGTCTGGGCATGGGCGCGACGATGATGCCGCTGATGACCAGCTCGCTCAAGGCGCTGACCGACCACCAGGTCGCCCGCGGCTCGACCCTGCTCAACATCACCCAGCAGGTGGCCAGCTCCTTCGGTGTCGCCATCGCCTCGGTCGTCCTGACGCGTGGCTTCGAGAGCCGTCCGCTCATCGGGCAGGCGCAGGCCTTCGGCGAGGAGAGCAGCACGGTCTCCGACCCCAACGCGATCCAGCAGCTGCTCGCGAAGTTCCCCGAGGTCGCCCAGATCCTCGGCCAGTACGTCAGCGACCCGGCAGCCGGCGCCCAGGCGCTCATGCAGGCCGTCCGGATGGACATGGCCGAGGCCTTCGCCGCGACCTACTGGGTCTCCGCCTTCATGTGCCTCGCGACCCTCGTCGTGGCGGCCTTCCTCCCGCGCAAGCAGGAGAAGAGCCACCTGCTGGACGACGAGCCGGAGGACAGCACTCCGGTGCTCATGCACTGACCCGGGACGACGAAGGGGGCGGGGCAGCCAGTCCTAGCCCCCCGCCCCCTGGTTGTTAAGTGGGGGGCACCCCCCCCCCAGAAAAGGTGACAGATGGGCAACGTGAAAAACCCGG
>JAKDKQ010000310.1 GCA_030453295.1 Janibacter sp. | reverse complement strand
CCCGGTCGGATCGCCCGTCCCGAGTACGTCGACAAGGCGGCTCCCACCCCCTTCGCCGGCTCCGAGGTCAAGGACGCCGAGACGATCGAGCTCATGCGGCACTCCTCGCGGATCGCCGCCGGCGCGCTCGCCGCCGCGGGGGCGGCCGTGGCACCAGGCGTGACCACCGACGAGATCGACCGGGTCGGCCACGAGTACCTGCTCGACCACGACGCCTACCCCTCGACCTTGGGCTATCGCGGCTTCCCGAAGTCCCTGTGCACCTCCGTCAACGAGGTCGTCTGCCACGGCATCCCGGACAGCCGATCGCTCGCGGAGGGCGACCTGGTCAACATCGACATCACGGCCTTCGTCGGCGGAGTGCACGGCGACACCAACGCCACCTTTTTCGCGGGCGAGCCCGATGAGGACTCCCGCCTGCTCGTCGAGCGCACCCACGAGGCCATGATGCGCGGCATCAAGGCGGCCCTGCCAGGTCGTCAGGTCAACATCATCGGCCGAGTCATCGAGAAGTACGCGGCGCGCTTCGGCTACGGGGTCGTGCGCGACTACACCGGCCACGGCATCGGCGCGAGCTTCCACTCCGGTCTGGTCATCCCCCACTACGACGCCGCGCCCGGCTACGACACGCTCATCGAGCCGGGCATGACCTTCACGATCGAGCCGATGCTCAACCTCGGGACACCCGAGTGGGACCTGTGGGACGACGGCTGGACGGTCGTCACCAAGGACCTGCATCGCTCGGCCCAGTTCGAGCACACGATCCTCATCACCGATGATGGCAACGAGATCCTCACCCTCTGCTGACAGGCGATCCCGATGAGTACGAGCTATGACGCGCTGGGCATCGACGTCGGGGGCTCCGGCATCAAGGGCGCTCCGGTCGATCTCGAGACGGGCACCTTCGCCGACGACCGCTTGCGCATCGCCACCCCCGAGCACTCGACGCCGGACGCGGTGTGCGAGGTCATCGAGCAGATCGTCGACCACTTCTCGACGAAGCCGCACGTGCCCATCGGGATCACCCTCCCCGCGGTCGTCACCCACGGTGTGGTGCGCAGCGCGGCCAACATCGACCGCTCCTGGATCGGCGTCGATGCCGGCGCGCTCTTTGCCGACCGTCTGGGCCGAGAGGTGCACCTGGTCAATGACGCCGATGCCGCTGGCGTCGCAGAGCGCCACCACGGCGCGGCCCGGGGGCACGATGGCGTGGTGCTCCTCACCACGCTCGGCACCGGCATCGGGACGGCACTGATCGTCGACGGTCACCTCGTGCCGAACACCGAGCTCGGGCACCTCGAGATCGATGGGCACAACGCGGAGAGTCGCGCGGCCGACTCGGCACGCACGCGCGAGGGCCTGAGCATGCAGGAGTGGGCCGAGCGGCTGCAGGTCTACTACACCCGCGTCGAGGACCTCCTCTGGCCCGACCTCTTCGTCGTCGGGGGCGGGATCAGCAAGCAGGCGGACGCCTTCTTGCCCCTGCTGGACCTGCGCACCGAGATCGTCCCCGCACGGCTGAGGAACACGGCGGGCATCATCGGTGCGGCCCGGCTGGCGACACAGAGCAGCTGACCACTCGCGGCGCGCTCCCTGCGACCCACGCGCGAATACGGCAGGGTGTTGCCATGCCGACATCGTCCGGAGCCAGCACAGGCAGCACCTCACGCCGCCTGAGCCTGCCCGATGCTGTCGGGACGGGCTTGGCGTCGACCCTCGGGGCCGGCCTCTTCGTCGCTCTGGCGCCTGCCGCCGCATCCGCAGGAGACCACCTCGTCTGGGCCGTGCTCCTCGCTGCGCTCGTCATGAGCCTCAATGCCGCCTCATCCCTCACGCTCGCTGCGACCGACCGCGCAGCCCTGGGCACGCACACGCACGTCCGCGATCGACTCGGTGCGCCGTGGGGCCACCTCGCCGGGTGGGCCCACGTCGTCGGCGCGATCTCGGCCTGCGCCGCACTCGCCCTGACCATCGGCCTGCATGTGCTGCCTGACGGGTCAAAGGTGATCGGTGTCGTCGCCGTGCTCGCGGCGCTCGGGCTGCACCTGCAGGGCATCGAGCGCTCCGCTCGCGCTGAGCGGATGATCGCCGTGCTCGTCGTGCTGGTGGTCCTCATCTTCGCCACGGTGCTGCTCACCACCCCGCCGGTCCTCGCCGATGCCCCGGTCGATCCGGAGGGCTCCGGTGGACCGCTGGGGGTTGCGGCAGCCAGCGGCATCGTCCTGTTCGCCTTCGTCGGGCACCTTCGCCTGGTCAACCTGCGCGCCGAGACGGCCTCGCCGCGCACCATCCATCGCGCGGTCGCCATCTCGCTCGGTGTCGCCATCGCGCTGTACCTGCTCGTCACCGTGGCCTTGGCCCGCACCTTGGGCACCGGTTGGGTCGCAGCCCGGCAGGCTCCCCTCGCGGAGGCTGCCGAGATCTCGGCGTGGCCCTGGCTCGGACCCGCCCTGCGCATCGCGGCTGTCCTTGCCGCCGGCGGAGTCCTCAGCTCCCTCGTGCTCGCGGCCGCAGGTGACGTCGCCACCATGGCCCGCGACCGCCATCTCCCCGCTGCCCTGGCCTCCCGCCACGGCCCGCGACAGGTGCCACGGCGAGCCGTCGGCGTCATCGCGGCCTTCATCATCGTGTCCGTGGTCCTCGTGGACGCCCGGCAAGCCATCGGCTTCGCCTCGTGCTGCATCCTCGTCCACTTCGCGCTGGTGCACGCGAGCGCGTGGGCACTGGAGCCCGGGTGGCGTCGGCGCGTCATCCCCTCCGTGGGCGCCATCGCCTGTGTGGTGATGGCGTTGCTCCTGCCCTGGCAGTCCGTCCTCGCCGCGGTGCTGGTCCTGCTGCTCGGCGCCATCATCGGTTGGGTGCGGCACACGACCCGGGAGTGAGGGCGGACGGCGAGCGGGTCAGCCACCGGGCCGAAGGGGGCGGGATGAGTCGGCCTGTAAGCCGGGTTCTGTCATCCGACACCGTTACCGGTGCCGGTGAGACGGCCATCCATCTCGGGTCGCCGTTGCCGACGACCTCCAGCGTCCTACCCG
>JAKDKQ010000309.1 GCA_030453295.1 Janibacter sp. | reverse complement strand
CGCAAGCGCGTCGGTGCCCTGCTGTCCGTCGTGGCCCGAGCACACGAGCGGCTGGGGCCGGGCGCGATGACCGTGGACATCTATGGGGACGGCCCGCTGAGGCCATGGCTCGAGGCTCGGGTGGAGGCCCTGGACCTGCGCGACGTGGTGCACCTGCCCGGTCGCGTGACGCGCGGCGAGCTCGCCCGGGTATGGGCGGACGCCGACGGATACCTGTCACCGACCCGGCTGGAGGCCTTCGGTATCGCGGCGCTCGAGGCGCGCACGGCGGGACTGCCGGTCATCGCGCGCGGTGACTCGGGCGTACGCGAGGTCGTGACCGACGGGGTGTCGGGTCTGCTGGCCCGTGACGACGCCGGGCTGACCGATGCGCTGGTGCGTCTCGTGGCCGACGACAGCCTGCGGACGCGGATCGCGCGGCACAACCGGCGCACGCCGCCCGCCCAGACCTGGGACCGGGTCGTCGACCTGGCCGTGGCGGAGTACCGACGGGCCGGCGCATGAGGGTCATCGTCGTGGCCGTGGGCCCCGCGGGCGAGGTCGGGCGCTGGCCCCTGGCCCACGGGCAGGACCCGGTGAACCTGCTGGCCGAGCACGGCTGGGTCGGGATCCCGGCGCGGACCGAGCTCGTCGAGGGCCAGGTCGAGGTGCGCTACGACGTGGACCCGCTGGCCTCGGTCGTCGACGTGGTCGAGATCCCCGTCGGAGCAGCGGGCGCCCGGACTCTGCAGCGACTGGCGGCGTACGCGATCGTCGTGGACGAGGGGCGGCTGCTGCTCTCCCAGCTGGCCTCGTGGGTCGGCGGCGGGGCCGGGCTGTGGACACTGCCTGGTGGAGGGGTCGATCCGGGGGAGGCTCCGCTCGACGGGGTCGTGCGCGAGGTCCACGAGGAGGCCGGTCAGCAGGTCGTCGTCGATGGCCTCGTGCAGGTGCAGTCCCGGCACTGGATCGGGGACGTCGCGGTGGGGGAGCGGCACGAGGACTTCCACGCGGTGCGGCTGATCCACGCGGCGACCTGTCCCCACCCGACGCCGGCGCGGGTGATCGAGGTCGACGGGTCCACGGCTGCTGCCGCATGGGTCTCGCTGGGCGAGGTCGGCGCGCTGCCGCTGTCCGACATGGTGCGTCTGGCCTGGCCGCATGTCCCAGGTGGGGACTCCTACCCGATGTAGGAGAGACCCCCCGTGGTCGCCTAGGCTGCCGGGCATGGAAGCCCTGCGTCTCGTCCTCTACGTCCTGCACATGCTCGCCATGCTGGCGATCGTCGTCGGTCCCTTCGTCGCTGGTCGAGGTCACCTCGTCCAGGTCTGGGGCGCGCGCATCCAGCTGCTGCTCGGTCTCGGGCTCACCGGGCTGGCCGAGGCCGGTGACGATCCCGTCAACCACGCCAAGATCGGTACCAAGCTCGTCATCATGATCGCGGTCCTGGCCTGCGCCGAGATCGGTAATGCCAAGAGCAAGCGCGGTGAAAACGGCAAGACCCTCGCCCTGGTCGCGGCCGGCCTGGCGGTCGTCAACGCCATCGTCGCCTTCGCCTGGTGATCTCGCGCGGGTGACTCATCCGCACCCACCGCGTGTCGTACTGCAGTTCGCCGGCGAAGGGGCGCCTGTCGCCCGAGTCCTCGTCAGGCGGTGAGTGAACTGCAGTGCGACACGCGTTGTCGTGTCACCCACCCGATGACCTCGCGGACCCAGTCGGGGTTGAACATCACGTGCTCCCACGCGAAGTGGAGCACGACCCACCCGGCGAGTGTCATCTCGTTGTGCCGCCAGGAGTCACGGCGGACGTCCTCGCGGGTCCTGTGGAACTCGAGGCTGTCGGCCTCAAGGGCGATCCGGGTGTCGGGGTTGCCGACGTCGGCGTGCAGCATGCGCCCGTCACGCAGTCGGATCGGCACCTGCGGCACCCAGTGGCGGTCGGCGGCCTCGTTGGCCGCAGCCCTCAAGCCTGACTCGAAGGGGTTGGCGGCCTCCGCGCTCGCCAGGTCCAGGACCCGACGCGCGGCCGTCCGCCCCGTCCGGGGAAGCGCGACCGCGGCGAGCTCCTCGGCCGTCACCGCGCCCGAGCGCAGTGCCGAGTCGGCCACGGCCAGCCCCTCCGCCAGAGGCAGGTCCCTGGCGCAGTCGACGACGGTGCGCAGCGGCTTCGTCGCGCGCAACCCGACGTCGCCCTCGGCCAGGGTGCGGAACCGCAGGGCCACGTCGTCAGCCACCGGGATGCGCCGCGACCGAGGGGCGACCAGCTCGGGAGGGTCAGGGGCGTGCAGCACGCCCCAGCCGTGGTGCAGGGCCGCGCTCCGATGGCTCAGGTGTGCCCCGAGCTGCGCCGCGCGAGCGGGCACCCCGTCGACCGGTAGGCCGTAGACGCCGCGCCGGTGCCGAGCCACGAACCCAGCGGCCAGAGCGCGGTCGAGCGTCGCCGGCGTTGTGGTCTCGAGCAGCTCGGCACGCGTGGCCGAGCCGCCGTGCTGGGCGACGATGAGTGGGACGACTGACATCCCCACACTCTGGCGCAGCCGGCCCGAGCGGCCGCCGGCTTATCCACAGCAGGGCCTCCCTCAGGGGACCAGGATCAGCTTGCCGGTCGTCTCGCGGCCCTCGAGCGCCCGGTAGGCCTGCGCCGCCTCGGCGAAGGAGTACCGCCCCCCGATGGCGATGTCGAGCCGTCCGCTGGAGATCTCCTCGAAGACCTCGCGCCCGCGCATCATCAGCTCCTCGCGATCGCTGATGTAGTGGGCCAGGGACGGGCGGGTGACGAAGAGGGACCCACCGGCGTTGAGTCGCTGCAGGTCGAAGGGGGGCACCTGCCCGGATGCCCCACCGAAGAGCACGAGCGTGCCGCGGGGGCGCAGGGAGGACAACGACGCGTCGAAGGTCGCCTGGCCCACTCCGTCATAGGCGACGTCGACTCCCTGCGTGGCGCCGAGCCGCTGGGCCGCCGCTGCGATCTCGCCGGCCAGATCGTCCGTGTCGGAGTAGTCGATGAGCTCGGAGGCGCCACGGGAGCGGGCGATCTCGAGCTTGGCGTGGGACCCGGC
>JAKDKQ010000308.1 GCA_030453295.1 Janibacter sp. | reverse complement strand
GAGGCCCGATCCACCCCAGGTCCGTCCATGACGAAGGGCGGTACCCACCGTGAGGTGAGTACCGCCCTTCGTGGCCTCGAGACGCGTGCTGCGCACGCTCCGCCCACGCGAACGTGGGACCCGGACCAGCGGGTGGCTGGGATCAGCGCTTGCTGTACTGCGGAGCCTTGCGGGCCTTCTTGAGACCGGCCTTCTTGCGCTCCGGGACGCGGGCGTCACGGGTGAGGAAGCCGGCCTTCTTCAGCGTGGCGCGGTTCAGCTCCTCGTCGACTCCGTTCAGCGAGCGCGCGACGCCGAGGCGCACGGCGCCGGCCTGGCCGGAGGGGCCACCGCCGTGGACGCGCACGAGCACGTCGTAGGCACCGTCGAGCTCGAGCACGGTGAAGGGCTCGTTGACGATCTGCTGGTGGACCTTGTTGGGGAAGTACTCCTCGAGCGTGCGCCCGTTGACCTTCCACTCGCCGGTGCCCGGGACGATCCGGACGCGGGCGATGGCCTGCTTGCGACGACCGGTGGCCGCGCCGGGGGCGGAGGCCGAGGGGCGACGCACGGGCTCGCCGGTGGAGTCGGCGACCGGCCCGTCGGACTCGGAGGTGTAGGAGCTCAGCTCGGGCTCGTCGCCCTCGAGGACCTCGGTGTTGTCGGTGGTGTCAGCCACGATATTGCCTCAGTTTCTTCTCGCCGCGCTTACTGCGCGACCTGCGAGATCGTGTAGGGGACGGGCTGCTGGGCAGCGTGCGGGTGCTCGGTGCCCACGTAGACCTTCAGCTTGCTCAGCTGCTGGCGACCGAGGGTGTTGCGCGGGAGCATGCCCTGGATGGCCTTCTCGACCGCGCGGGTCGGGTGCTTGGCCAGCATCTCGGTGTAGTTCATCGAGGACAGACCGCCCGGGAAGCCCGAGTGGCGGTAAGAGAGCTTCTTGGTGGCCTTGGAGCCGGTGAGCGCAATCTTGTCCGCGTTGATGATGATGACGAAGTCACCCATGTCCACGTGGGGGGCGAAGGTCGTCTTGTGCTTGCCGCGCAGCAGGATGGCGGTCTGGCTCGCAAGGCGGCCGAGCACGACGTCCGTGGCGTCGATGATGTGCCACTGACGGGTGATGTCACCGCCCTTGGGGGTGTACGTACGCATGTGTGAAGCCTTACTGCTCGTCGTGATGACTGACCCCTTCGGGAGCGAAGGGGTGGCGCCGCTCGTCCTCGTGGACGGGGCGCCGCTGGGATCCATTCTACGGAAGGGCACCGGGGTGCCCGAAATCGGCACGGACCTGCCAAAACCGCTGGTACACCGGGGATCTCGGGACCCACGACCGCACCCTCACCACCACCGGCGCGACGATTGCACAATACTTGTGCAATCGTGGTCGGGTGACCGAGACACCACAGCCGGCGACCTGGCGCCTCCTGGCGCACCCCCTTCGCTCGCGCATCCTGGCCCACCTGCGGCTGCACGGAGGCTCGACCGCGGCCGATCTCGCCCGGGCGCTCGGGACCAACACCGGCGCCACGAGCTACCACGCGCGCGTCCTCGCGCAGGCGGGACTCGTCGAGGACACCGGTCTCGGCGACGGGCGCTCACGCGTGTGGGCCGCTGCCCAGGCGGACGAGCGGGACGGCGTCGACACCTCGGTCGCCGTCAGCGCCATCGACGACGCCGACGAGCTCGCCGACGCGCTCTGGCTGGCTCATGACGTCGTCGACCACCACGCGCAGCGCCAGCACGGCTGGATCGACGCCCAGGTCACCTGGCCATTGGTCTGGCAGGAGGAGTGCGGCATCGACGACCGTGAGGTGCTCGTCGACGAGACCCAGCTGGCCGCCCTGCGCGCGGAGCTGGGCGCGGTGCTCGACCGGTACCGACGGCGTGGTGCCGGCACCCCCGGCGCCCGACGCGTGACCGCCGTCGTGGCGCTCACCCCCCTTCCTCGGCGGTCGTCGGTCGGGGACCGTCGGACCTAGGCTGGGCACGTGAGCTCCTCCGACCCGCGCCCCGAGCGCCACTGGCTCCTGGGGATCGTCGCCCGGGTGCTCATCGCCTTCGCGATCCTGGCCGTCATCACGCACACCCTGGTGCGCCCCTTCGTCATCCCGTCGGGATCGATGGAGCCGACGCTGATGACCGGCGATCGGGTCTTCGCCACGATCGTCGGCGTCGACGAGGCGGACCTCGAGCGCGGCGACATCGTCGTCTTCGGCCATGGACAGGCGTGGGAGGACGCGACGCTGACGGACCCCAACCCCGTGAGCAATGCCGTGCGCTACGTCGGCGATGTCCTCGGCACCGGCCCGAGCCACCGCTCGCACACGGTCAAGCGGGTCATCGGCCTGCCCGGCGAGCGGGTCTCCTGCTGCGACAGCCAGGGCCGCGTCCTCGTCGACGGCGCACCGCTCACCGAGCCCTATGTCAAGAACGACCTGCCGATGCCCGACGGCACCGCGTGCGACGGCGACCAGCCGAGCGCCCGCTGCTTCGCGGAGATCACCGTCCCTGCCGGCTCCTACCTCGTCCTGGGCGACAACCGCGCCAACAGCTCCGACTCGGTGGCCGGGTGCCGTGGTGCCGCCGGGCCGACCTGCGAACCCCGCTTCGTCCGCTTCGACCAGGTCGTCGGGACGCTCGGCTGGCGGTGGTGGCCGCTGCCTCCCGGGAGTGCCGAGCGGAGCTGATCACTCCTCGCGCCTGGCCCGAGCCTCCTGCGCCCGGGCCGCCAGCGCGTCCTCCTGCGGGTAGGTCACCTCGACGAGGCACAGCCCGTGGGCCGGCATCACCTTGACCCGGGGGTCACGCGACATGGCGGTGAGGACCTCCACGGGGAAGTCGACGTCCCGCCTCCCCTCCCCGACCGGCACGAGCGCGCCGATGAGCGCGCGGACCATCGAGTGGCAGAAGGCATCCGCGAGGACCGTCGCCTCGAGCAGCCCGTCGTCACGACGGGCCCAGTCGTAGCGCAGCAGGGTGCGCGTGGTGGTCGCGCCCTCCCTCTTCTTGCAGAAGGCGGCGAAGTTGCGCAGACCGATCAGGCGCTCGGCCGCGCGGTTCATCGC
>JAKDKQ010000307.1 GCA_030453295.1 Janibacter sp. | reverse complement strand
ACCTTTTGCTTGGGGTAGAGCCCCCGCTCCTCCGGCATGTAGCCGATCGTGCGCTGGTCGGCGGCGGTGATCGGCCGATCGCCCCACATGACCCGGCCGTCGGTGATCGACAGCACGCCCATGATCATCCGCATGGTGGTCGTCTTGCCCGCGCCATTGCCCCCGACGAAGCCGGTCATCGTGCCCTGCGGCACGCAGAAGTCGACGTGATCGACGGCGGTGAAGTCCCCGAAGCGTCGCGTCAGTCCCTCGACGGTGATGGTCTGCGGTGCTCTGTCCATACCGCCAACGCTATGGAACCCGCGGTGGGAGCGGATCAGCCCCGAGGGTGGTCTTGGGACGAAGGGGGCTCCCCCTCCCGGGGGAGACGGTCCCTGAGGAGGTTGCGAAGCAACCGTCTCGAAGGGCTAGCCCCCGACGATGCCCGCCTCGTGGGCGATGATCACGGCGCCCACCCGATCGCGCACCTGCAGCTTGGCGAAGATGCTCGACACGTGCGTCTTGACCGTCGCGGCACCGATGACGAGGTCGGCGGCGATCTCGGAGTTGGACCGGCCGGCACCCATGAGCCGCAGGACGTCCAGCTCGCGGTCGGTGAGATGCGCCAGCAGGTCGGCGTGCCTCCCTTCGCCCCCTGTGGAGGGGGCAAGCGGGGCGCTCATCTGGGCGATGACCCGCTGGGTGACCTCCGGGGCGAGCAGCGCGTGGCCGTGGCCGACGGCCCGCAGTGCGTCGACGAGCTGGTCGGCCTCCGCATTCTTGAGCAGGAAGCCGCTCGCGCCGGCCTGCAGCGCGTCGAAGAGGTAGTTGTCCGCGTCGAAGGTCGTCAGGATGATGACCCGACCGAGGTCGCGCTCGACGATCTCGCGGGTCGCGGCGATCCCGTCCATGACGGGCATCTGCACGTCCATGACGATGACATCGGGGCGCTCCCGCTCGGCCAGCTCGATCGCCTCACGTCCGTTGGCCGCCTCGCCGACCACGACGAGGTCCTCCTCGACGGAGAGCATCATCGCGAAGCCGGACCGGATGATCGGCTGGTCGTCGACGAGCAGCACCCGCAGCGTGTCCGTCATGACTCCTCCGTCCGAAGGGGGATGCGCGCCCGAACCCGATAGCCACCCAGGGGGCGGGGCCCGATCTCGATGCTCCCGTGGTGCGAGGAGACCCGCTCGCGGATCCCCAGCTGGCCCATGCCGGTGCCCGAGGTCCCCGGCCGCGGACGGCCGTCGTCGGTGACCTCGATCTCCGCGTGCTCGTCACCGACGCGGACGATCACGCGGGCGCGCTGCGCGGTCGAGTGCCGCACGACATTGGTCAGCGCCTCCTGTGCGGTGCGGAAGAGGGAGTGACCGATCGCGGTGGGGACCGTGTCGAGGGCGCCGGGCGAGTCCTCCACCACTTCGTGGGTGACGGTCAGGGCCGTGCCGTCGCGCGCGGCAGCGAGGTCGGCGACATCCGCCAGGGTCGGCTCGGGCGCGTGGCCGGTGTCCGGGGCGGGGGCCTCCCCCATCCGGAGCGTCCCGAGGAGACCACGCATCTGCGTGACGGCATCCCGGCTGCCACCCTCGATCCGCAGCAGCGCCCCCTTCGCCGCCTCTGGGTCCTTGTCGAGGACACGACGAGCCGCGGCCGCCTGCACCCCGATACCGGAGACGTGGTGGGCGACGACGTCGTGCAGCTCGCGCGCGATGCGCAGCCGCTCCTCGACGACCGCCGCCTCACGCAGCTGACCGGTCTGCTCACGGATGGTCTCGGTCTGGGTCTGCAGGCCCATCCGCTGACGGGCCGACCGCCAGGCCGCCTGGCCACCGAGGACGGCGCCACCGAAGTAGAGGATGTTGATGATGCTGAGCATCATGGGCGCCGCGATCGTCGGCGCGATCCACGCGTCCGGGTCCGGCGACCCCACCATGCCCGTGGTGGCCTGCCCCACGGCGAAGCCCCAGACGAGCCAGAGGAACATCAGGAAGAGGATGACCCCGTAGACGGCGGCCATCGTGCGCCGGTTGCGGGCCCACGCAACGCCGCCGAGGACGACGAGGAAGTAGGACACCTGCGTCGACAGCAGGCTGGCCATGAGCGGCTCGTACGAGGAGATCGCCCAGTACGCGAGGCTCGCCGCGGCGACCGTGAGCAGAGGGTATCGACGCCGGGTGAGGAGGAAGAAGGCTGGGATCGCCGTGAGCAGCCACTGCTGCCACACCGGTTGATCGACCTCGATGAGGCTGCCGAGCGCGCGCATGAGCTCGAGGACGAAGAGGGAGAGCGCGACGACGGTCAGGGTGAAGAGCGCGTCGCCGCGGCTGATCGTGCCGTCGGGTCGCTCCCAGTCGTCGTCGAGGGCGAAGAACCCACCGACGCGGTCGGACCAGGCCATGGGGAGCCGGTCAGAGGGTGACCGGGCCACCCGGGGTGTTGAAGGTGACCGACATCAGACCGGGCGTGCCGTGCGGCGCGACGAACTCGAAGTCGATGACGGAGGAGGTCTCCTCGGGCGGCAGTCCACCGAGCCAGTCGGTGACGCGGGCCTGGTCGCCGGCGATCATCAGCGAGGAGATGGTGACCTCGGTGTCCGCCTGCTCGCTCGGGTGCGGCGAGCCCTCGCCCCACTTGACGAAGAAGGGCAGCTGCGGGTCGGCGAGCGTGCCCTTGATGCCGATCTGCTTCCAGAGGAACTCACGGCCGTCGGACAGGCGACGGTTGCCCGCGACCGCCTTGCGGTCGAGTCGCTCCTCGACGGCCTCGATCTCGGCGTCGACGCGGATGACCCAGCCCATCCAGCCGCCACCGGCCTCGGAGCGGGCGCGCACGACCTGGCCGAAGGGAGCCTTGTCGGAGCTCGGGTGGTCGAGGACCTCGACGACCTCGACATAACGCTCGTGGGCGAGCGGCAGGATCATGTTGCGCGTGCCGAAACGCGGGTGGATCCCCCCATCGACAGCGGTCACGCCAAGTGCCTCGCCCAGACGTTGGGCTGTGGCCTTGACACCGGACTGGTCTGCAGCATAGGAGACGTGGTCGACGCGCATGCACGCATCGTGACACAGGCCGCA
>JAKDKQ010000306.1 GCA_030453295.1 Janibacter sp. | reverse complement strand
CTCGCCGGTGCGGCCGTGCACGCGCATCCCGGACCGCTTGGCGTCCTTGAGCTGGGCGGCCGGCTTGCCGGAGGCGGCCGCGATCGCCTCGACCAGGGTCGAGCGCAGGGCCGCGTGGAGGGTGTCGACCTCGTCCTCGGTGAGCGAGGACGCGAGGGCGAAGGGGGACAGCCGCGCCGCGTGCAGCACCTCGTCCGAGTAGGCATTGCCCACCCCTGCGATGAGCGACTGGTCGCGCAGCACCCCCTTGATCTGCATCTTGCGGCCGGCGAGCAGCGCACCGAAGGCCTCGCGGTCGAGCTCGTCGGAGAGCGGGTCGGGGCCGAGCCGGGCGATGCCGGCGACCTCCTGGATGTCGCGCACGAGGTAGGCGGCCAGGCTCTTCTTGGTGCCCGCCTCGGTGACGTCGAATCCGGACCCGTCGACGAGGCGCACCCGCAGGGCGATGGGTGACTTGCCCGGCCGCAGCACGGTCCGCGGCAGCTCGTCGGACCAGCGGATCCACCCGGCCCGCGCCAGGTGGATCACCAGGTGCGTGCCGTCGCAGTCGATGTCGATGAACTTGCCGTGCCGGTGCACCCCGTCGACCGGTGCGCCCTCGAGGGCCTGCGGCGGCGGGTCGAAGGTCTTGAGCACCGAGAAGGAGGCAAGCTCGAGGCGCTCGACCGCCAGGCCGGAGAGGCGCTCGCCGAGGAAGTCGACGAGCCCCTGCACCTCCGGCATCTCAGGCACGGGGGGCTCCGCTCGTCGTGGACCCGAGGGCCTTGCGCATCTGCTCGATCATCGTCCAGCCGTCCTCGGCCCGACAGATCGGCAGCTCGACGCCGACGTGCTGCTCGTAGTCGTCGGTCGCGATCGGGGTGAAGTGGCTGAGCAGCTGCTCGGTCGCGGTGAGCACCCGGATCCCGATCGCGCGCACGCGGTCGGGACGCTGCTCGGCGAACTCGCCGTAGAGGCTCGGGTCGTGCTGGCCGTCGTCGCCGATGAGCACCCAGCGGATCTCGGGCAGCTCGCGCGCCAGCCGGTGCAGGCAGGCGCGCTTGTGGTCCTGCCCCGATCGGAACCAGCCGGTGTGCGTGGGGCCCCACTCGGTCATCAGGGTCGGGCCGAGCGGGTACCCGGCTCGCCGCATGAAGCGGGTGAGGGGCGGCACGGCGTTCCACGCCCCGGTGGAGACGTAGATGATCGGCGCCCCGGGATGCTGGGCGAGCAGCTCGCGGTACATCGTCGCCATGCCGGGCACCGCACGTCGGGTCCCCTCGTGCCGGAAAAAGGTGTTGTACGCCGCGATCATCGGCCGGGGCATCGTCGTGGTGATGATCGTGTCGTCGATGTCGGAGACGATGCCGAAGGTCTGGTCCGCAGCGACGATGAAGACGGCGGCAGTGGTGTCCGCCGCCCGTGGGGAGAGGATGCGCACGTCGTGCCAGCCCGGCTCGAGCCCATGGTCGGTGATCGTCAGGTCGAGCATGCCCGAGCGGTTGGAGCGGGTGCGGTACTCGCGCTCGCCGATGCACACGGTGAGCGGCTCGCCGGCAGCCGGGGTGGTGAAGAAGCCCCGCCACCCTCGCCGCTCGTGGTCGGCGGTGCGCAGCTCGAGCCACGAGGCGCGGGCGTCTGCGGCAGCGGGGGCGTAGGGCCGGCGGGTCATGAGGACCCGACCGAGGACGCGGACCCGCTCGACGCTGCCGTACCCGGTGTAGGTGAGCACCCGCGTGCCCCATCCACGGCGTCGCATGGCGCCGGCGATCTGTCGGTGCCACGAGTCCTCGAGGATCGCGGCTGCATGTGGTCGCGACATGCTGCCGAGCCTAGTGCTCCGTCGTCGACGAGCGGAGGGGAGTGGATCCCGCTCTCGTGACCGGTCCCGCTCTGGCAGAGTGTGGCCGGGCGAAGGGAGGGCCACACCCATGACGGACGAGCGGACGCGCGTGATCGACATCGTGACGATGGGGTGTCGCTGGGTCCTCGACGTCAGTGACCTCGCTCCCGACGACGCGGACGCCATGGCGCAGCGCTGGCAGCGGTGCACCGGACTCGCGAGCGCGCCCGGGGCCCTGCGCCTGGAGGACGAGCCGATCTCGGTCCGGGTGTACGAGGGTGAGGTCCCGACCGATGTCGAGGCGGGCACCGTGCTCGCGGGCGCGGCCAGCGCCGATCGGGTGCCCTATGCGCTCTCCCGGGAGATCACCCGTGCCGGGCTGATGCGGCTGCGCGGCCGAGCGACCCTGCTGCACGCCGCTGCGCTCGCCGACCCCGCGGGCCGCGCACTCGCACTCGTCGCCCCCTCTGGAGGGGGCAAGTCGACGGCGACGCGCGTCCTGGGCACCCGCCTCGGCTATGTCTCGGACGAGTCGGTCATCCTCCTGTCCGACGGGCGGATCGCGCCGCACCCCAAGCCGCCGTCTCTCGTCATCGATGAGGAGGACCGCTTCCACAAGGAGGAGCCGTCGCCGGACGCGCTCGGGCTGGGGCCGACGCCGCCCCTGCCGCGGCTGACGGCTCTGCTCACGCTGAGCCGCGACCCGGAGGTCGTCGAGCCCGCCGTCGAGGAGGTCGGTCTCATCGAGCAGGTGCTCGCGGTGATCCCCGAGACCTCGTCCACGTGGTGGCTGGATGACGGACTGGACCGGCTCGCCCGCGCGGTCACCTCCGGTGGGCCGCCCTCGACGCTGCGTTATGCCGAGATCGACACCTGCCACGAGCTGGTGCGCGAGCACCTGGAGCGGGCGGCCCCGGTCGACCCGACGTGGGAGCACCTGCCGGCGAAGGGGGCCGATCGCCTTCCCGTCGGCGTCACCGATGCGACCTCCGAGGAGCCCTCAGGGGGCCCGCTCGGGGACGAGGACCGTGTGGTGCGGGCGCCGTGGTCGGACGCGATCGCCTGCGACGGTGAGGTGCTCGTGCTCGCTGGGCCACGCCCCCTTCGCCTGGCGGGTCCGGGAGCGGTGATCTGGCGTGCTGCGGGCGGACCGACCACCCTCGACGAGCTCTCCGAGTGCGTCGTGGCGGAGTTCGGCGAGCATCCGCAGGCGCTCGACCTCGTGCGGGCTGCGGTCGAGCAGCTCCTC
>JAKDKQ010000305.1 GCA_030453295.1 Janibacter sp. | reverse complement strand
GAGACGAGGGCGAAGGCCTCGACATTGCCCTGCCAGAGCAGGTCCATCGCGTCGATGATCAGCGCCGAGTCGGTGGAGTTCTTGCCGACCGTGTAGGCGAACTGCTGAACGGGCTGGATGGCATTGCGGTGCAGCTCGGGCTTCCAGCCGCCCAGCTGGGTGGTCGTCCAGTCGCCGTAGGCTCGCTTGACCGTCGGCGTGCCGTACTTGGCCAGCTCCTCGAGGACTGCCGCCGTGTGCTTGGCCGAGACGTTGTCGCAGTCGATGAGCACGGCGATGCGGGTGGAGGTGCTGGTGTCGGCGTCCATGGTCGGCAACCTACCGGTCGAGGGAGCGAGTCACCCCTGCTCCTCCGCGAGCCACTGGTCGTGAGTCACCCGGCCGATGCGGCTGTCGGACCGGGCGAGCAGGAGGTCTCCTCGCAGCCCGCGTCCGAAGGCGCCGGGCATCGGGAACTCGATGACGCGGACCCTCTCGCGCCGCACTGCCAGGACCCGGCGAGCCATCTCGGCGGCGGTCATCACCTCGGGTCCGGCGATGGAGGGCCCCTCGCCCCGGGGCTCACCGTCTGCGACGTCGAGGAGCAGCTCAGCCACCTCGGACGTCGAGACGGGCTGGGACCGGATCCTCGGGACCATGGCGATGGGGCCGATGCGGGTGCGCTCCAGCGTCTGGAGACCGAACTCGTGGAACTGTGCGGCACGCACGACCGTGCCGGAGGGGTCGGCGAGCACGGCCAGCTCCTGCGCCCGCTTGCCGCCGTAGTACCCCGAGTCGATCTCGGGTGCGCCGATGATCGACAGCGCGACGTGGTGGCGCACACCCGCCTCGCGCCCGACCGACAGCAGGTTGCCCGTCACGCGCTCGAAGAAGGCGACCGACTTCGGACCCGACATGGTGAGCACGGAGGTCACATCGATGACCGCGTCGACCCCGGCGAGGTGTTGCGCCAGCCCGGACGAGGAGGTGAGGTCCACCCCCTTCGACCGGGAGAGGACGCGGACCTCGTGACCGCGCGTCTCTGCTGCTGCGACCACGCGCCGACCGATGACGCCGGTACCGCCGGCGACCGCGAGCCGCACGTCAGGGCCTGCTCTCGAAGTGCTCGGCGCGGGGAAACGCCGTGGTCTGGGGTGACATGAGGGGCCCTCCTAGCGTCGCGGCACGAGTGGCGCCGCCGTCCAATGATCCACACCACACTGGCGCGCGAGGCCTGTCAACCGGAAGACCCGTCGGACTGGCATCAGTGGCGGCACGGGAGAGCTAGGCGTCGTCCGAGGGACGTCCCCGACCGCGCTTGATCTGGCCGCGCTGGGACTTCGCCTCCAGCCGACGACGTTGCGAACCACGGGTGCGCTTGGTGGCGCGCCGGGGTGGGGGAGGAGGTGAGAGTGCTTCGCGCAGAAGAGAGGCCACCCGCTCACGTGCAGCGCCACGGTTGCGTCGCTGGGACCTGAACTCGGACGCGTCGACGGTCAGGACCGTGCCCACGAGCCGTCCGGCCAGCCTCTCGAGGACGCGCTCACGCTGCCGGTCGGTGAGGGCGGTCGTGGTCGCGAGGTCGAGGGAGAGCTGCACGCGCGAGTCGGTCGTGTTGACGCCCTGCCCGCCCGGGCCGCTGGAGCGGCTGAACTGCTCGGTCAGCTCCGACTCAGGGACCACCAGTCCATCTGGGATCCCCGGACCGGGAGGGACGCGAAGCTCGTTCACCACCTCAGGATGTCAGGCGTGGAGGAAGGTCGTCTCGTCACCTGGGCGTGGCGGAGCACGCAGTACGCCATGCTCAGGACATGACTCTCAGCCGAAGTGAACGCGGGACAGCCGGACTGCTGCTGGGGGTCGGCGCCTTCCAGATTGCGCTCGCGGCGGGTGCACCCTGGGGCAGGGCAGCCTTCGGGGGAGCCCACCATGGTCGTCTCCCGACACGTCTACGCAGGGTGAGCGCGGTGGCCTGTGTCGGGTACGCCGGCGCTGCCGCGCTCGTCCTCAGCGAGGTCGGTTCACCGCGGACCCGGGCCGCCGGGTTCACGGGACTGACGGCGCTCATGTGCATGGGCACTCTGGCAAACGGCGTCTCCCGCTCGCCGGTGGAGCGTGCCATCTGGACGCCGGTGGCCGGCCTGACCGCGGCGCTGTCCTGGCGTGCGCGTCAGGGCAAGATCCAGGACATCGTCTGGTTGTAAGGGGTCTCGAGGCCGTGGCGCTCGCCGAGCGCGACGACCCGGTCTGCGAAGAGCGCCACCTCGGTCGGCCGCCCGGCCAGGACGTCCTGGAGCATCGAGGTCTGGCCACTGCCGGGGAGTCCCAGCAGCACCCGGTCCCAGCGCTCGCGGTCGTCGTCCCCGAGGGCGACCCCTTCGGCGTTGGCGACGTCGATGACCTCCTCGCGCAGGGCGACCATCAGGGAGCGAGGGGCGCCATCGTGGGTGAAGTCCTCGTAGGGCAGTCGCAGCACGGCTGACGCTTGGTTGATGCAGGTGTTGACCATGAACTTCCACCACATCTCGTGCTGCATGTCCTCGGGTGCGTCCCAGGCGAGCCCGGCCCGGCCGAGGGCGGCTCCCACGGCATCGACGGCGGACCCGGGCGCCAGCCCGTCCGAGGTACCGATGACGAGTCGGCCGGGTGAGAGGTAGGTGACCGCGTTGCCCTCACGTCCCGCGGCCATGCCGAGCGCGATGCACAGCAGGACCTGGCCGGCACCGAAACGGGCAGCGATGACCTCCTCGCTGTCGAAACCGTTGAGCACGGAGACAAAGAGGGTGTCAGGACCGACGAAGGGGGTCAGATCGGCCAGCGCGTCGGCAAGGTCGTGGTGCTTGACGGCCACGATGGCCAGGTCGACGGGTGCCAGCTCGTCACGGGCCGGGTCGGCAACCTCCACGGACAAGGCCCTCCCGTTGACGGTCAAGCCGTTGCGCCGCAACCGATCTGCACGCTCGCCAGATGCGACGAGGACCGTCTCCACGCCCCCTTCGACGAAGTGCGCCGCGTACATCGCCCCCATGGCCCCGGCACCGACGACGGCCACTGACTGGATCTCTCTCGTGCTCACACGGCCCAAGGTATGTCACGGA
>JAKDKQ010000041.1 GCA_030453295.1 Janibacter sp. | reverse complement strand
GCCCTGCTGAAGAGGTTGCCGCCGTCGTCCTCGTCGTCGGGCTCGTCGTCGGGTTCGTCGTCCAGGACGCCCTTGCCGAAGTCCTTGTCGGCGAACCGGGTCCACCACGGCTCGTCAGCCGGGCGAGCGGCCCGCCCCTCGCCGCCTGCGGGGCCGCCTCCACCCGACACGCTCTCCTGCTGCTCGGCCTGCTCGAGCAGATCATCGGCCGCCTGGCGCAGCGCCTCGGCCATCCGCTCCAGGGCCGGTGACTGGGATGTCCACCCCTTGTCGAAGTGCTCCAGGTCAGTCCCGCTCCACGCCTCGCGCAGGACGGTCAGCTGGCCGTCCCCCTGCTGACGGACATCACCCACGGTCTGGGCAGAGGTCCGGATCTGCCCGGCGACCTCTCGGACTCGGACGAGGTCCATCCCCTCGCTGAGGCTCATCGGCGCGCCGCCTCGGTCGCGATCTCGCTCACGAGGGTGTAGGCACCGGTGACGTACCAGATGAGGTCCGCTGCCAGGTCCCCGTCCTCCACCGCGACCACCGCCACGGACTCAGGCGTGGAGCGCAGGGAGTACAGCTGCTCGCCCACGACCGTCCAGCGGCAGGCACCGACAGGTGTCACATCGTCGGGGCTGGTGACCGCACCCACGAGCAGAGCCACGTCGGCGGCCCCACCGGCCAGCACTGCGCGCAACTCCGGGTCGAGCTCTGGCGCGGTCTCGAGGATCTCCGCTGGGGTGCGACCGAGCGGGTCGCCGTCGAGCCTCGCCGCGAGGTGCTCGACCGCCTCCGGCGCCACCGTCAGGTCTCGCTGTCTCGAGGGGGGCGTGATGTGTCGGGGGGCCCGCAGGGCAGCGCGTGGGGGCAGGACCCGGCGCACCGCCAGCCACAGGTCCTCGGGAGCAAAGGCGACCAGCTCGACCGCTTCCTCGCGAGCCACCGGTTCGTAGGCCGTGGGGGTCGTCCGCAGCGCCACGCGTTGGGTGCGGCACAGGCCGAGACCCGGCAGGAGCGAGATCTCGGACTCGAAGGAGACCTCGCCCTCGCGCGCCACGATCTTGATCTGGACGGGAGCGGCCGGGGACGCGGCAAGGGCATCGGACCAGGCGGGCAGGAGCGCTCGTCCTGCGGCGAGACCGGCCCTCTCGAGCTCGACCCACAGGGCGGGGTCCTCGGCGCCAGCCGTTGGCTCACCGGTGGCAACCCCGACGGCGGTGTCGAAGGCTGCCTGCGTCATCCGGCGGACCGTGGCCGAGCGCTGCGGCTCCCCGGTCTGCGAGGTCATGGGCTCCCCTGTCGTCGTCGACCGGAGCGGACGCCGGTCCTCGACACACAAACTAGGACCGGGTACCCCTCGGAGGAATGGGGAGCGCTCCCCCGGTCAGTCCCGCTGATGCTCCGGCTGGGCGTCGAGAGCCTCGGCGATGACGACCCTGGCCACGTCGCTGCCGTATCCCTTGCGCGCGAGCATCCCGGCGAGGCGACGCGTCTGGACGGTGCGGTCCAGGCCGTGCATGGAGCGCAGCTTTTTGGCGACGAGCTCATGGGCGCGGGCCCGCTCGTCCTGCGGGTCGACCTCGTCGAGTACCGCCTGGGCGAGCTCCTCGTCGACCCCCTTCTTGCGCAGCTCGTGGGACAGCGCCCGGCGGGCCAGGCCGCGCCCGGCCTGCTTGGAGCGGACGAAGGCCTGAGCGTAGGCCTCGTCGTCGACCAGCCCCACCTGCTCGAAGCGGTCGAGCACCTCGGCCGCGACATCGTCCGGGCAGCCCTTGCGGCGCAGCGCCTTTTCCAGCTCGGAGCGCGACTTGGGCGCCCCGGTGAGCAGCCGCAGGACGACGGCGCGCGCCACGGCGTACGGGTCGGCGTCCGCGTCCCTGGTCTGCGGGTCGGCCCTTCGAGACGGTTGCTGAGCGACCTCCTCAGGAGCCGTGGGTGCGCCCTCGACAGCGGAGACCGCCGCACGCAAGCCCTCGAGCGTGCGTGCGGCGGCAGCCTTGTCAGTGCTCATGTCGCGGCTCAGAAGTCGACCGGGACCTCGGCCGGCTCGTCGGCCAACTCCTCGACGGGCTGGACACCGATGCCGAGCTTGGTCTTGATCTTGGCCTCGATCTCCTCGCCGAGCAGCGGGTTGTCCTTGAGGAACTTGCGGGCATTTTCTTTGCCTTGGCCCATCTGGTCGCCCTCGTAGGTGTACCAGGCGCCGGCCTTGCGCACGAAGCCGTGCTCGACACCCATGTCGATCAGGCCGCCCTCACGGGAGATGCCCTGGCCGTAGAGGATGTCGAACTCGGCCTGCTTGAAGGGCGGCGAGACCTTGTTCTTGACGACCTTGACGCGAGTGCGGTTGCCGACCGCGTCGGTGCCGTCCTTGAGCGTCTCGATGCGACGCACGTCGAGACGGACCGAGGCGTAGAACTTCAGCGCCTTGCCACCCGTGGTCGTCTCGGGCGAGCCGAACATGACACCGATCTTTTCGCGGAGCTGGTTGATGAAGATCGCGGTGGTGCCCGAGGTGCTCAGCGCACCCGTGATCTTGCGCAGGGCCTGACTCATGAGGCGAGCCTGCAGACCGACGTGGCTGTCACCCATCTCGCCCTCGATCTCGGCGCGGGGCACGAGCGCCGCGACGGAGTCGATGACGATGATGTCGAGCGCACCGGAGCGGATGAGCATGTCAGCGATCTCGAGCGCCTGCTCACCGGTGTCCGGCTGGCTGACCAGGAGGGCATCGGTGTCGACGCCCAGCTTCTTGGCGTAGTCGGGGTCGAGCGCGTGCTCGGCGTCGATGAAGGCCGCGATGCCACCGGCACGCTGGGCGCTGGCGACGGCGTGCAGGGCGACGGTCGTCTTGCCGGAGGACTCCGGACCGTAGATCTCGACGACTCGGCCCCGGGGCAGTCCGCCGATGCCGAGGGCCACGTCCAGCGCGATCGACCCGGTGGGGATGACCGCGATCGGAGGGCGGATGTCGTCGCCGAGGCGCATGACCGCGCCCTTGCCATGGGCCTTCTCGATCTGGCCCATGACATTGTCGAGGGACTTGAGCTTCTGCTCCTGGAGCTTGCTGTCGATGGCGGTGACGTCAGCCATGCCACACCTTCCTGAATCATCGTGTCGGGCGCGTCCACCGGCGACCAGATCTGCACAGTGGGACGTCTCGTGCTGTCTGGTCAGACGCTAGGAGCCACCACCGACAACGGTCCGCAACTGCCCTGGGGCTGTGGACACCGGTGTCATCGGTCGAGCACCTGTGGACGACGCTACCCGAACACGTGTTCGAGGTCGGGAGCGGCGCGCCGACACGCCGCGAGTCCCCTTCGCCGCCCTCTCGTCGACTCAGGAGCGCAGCAGCGTCTCGATGCGCCGGGAGGTCGCCCAGATCCCCACGACACCCAGCACGACGAGGTAGGCGACGTGCCAGAGCAGGCCCCAGCCGACCTCGCCGAGCATCAGCCCGCGCTCCAGCGCCACCCCGTGGTACAGCGGCGTCGCCATGACGATCGGCTGGGCCCAGCCCGGGTAGGTCGCCAGGGGGAAGAAGGTGGCGGACAGCAGGAAGAGCGGCTGGATGACCAGCATGATCCAGTCGAAGTCGACCCACGAGCGCATGAAGGTCGTGGCGAACATGCCGACCGCGGAGAAGGCCAGCCCGATGAAGATCGCCGCGGGCACCGCGAGCAGCGACCACCAGGACTCGACGACCCCGACCGCGAGCGCGACGAGGTAGAAGACGAGCGCGTAGACCCCGCCACGGATCAACGACCAGGCCACCTCGCCGACGGCGATGTCGCGCGGGCCCAGTGGCGTGGCGAGCATGGCGTCGTAGATGCGTGCGTACTTCAGCTTGAAGAAGACGTTGAAGGTCGAGTCCATGACCGCGCCGTTCATCGCGGAGCTGGCGAGCATGGCCGGCGCGACGAAGGCCGCGTAGGAGACCTGCGACCCCCCGTCCGTCATGACGAAGGGGACGAGCGACCCGACACCGATGCCGAGGGAGAAGAGGTAGAAGACCGGCTCGGCGAAGCCGGTGACGAAGGCCGCCCACTGCCGCCGGAAACTCACGACATTGCGCTCCACGACCGTGCGCCACATCGCCAGGCCGGGAGTCAGGACACCACTGACGCTCACGAGACCAACCTCCGGGTCATCCCGGTGCGGGCGTAGACCCACCCGACGGCGATGAAGACCAGCAGCACCACCAGGTGCACGAGGTCGAAGGGGGTGAAGCTCCCGTGGGCGGACGAGCGCACCAGCTCCACGCCGTGCCACAGCGGCGTCACCCAGGCGAGCACCTCGAGGACGAGCGGCAGCCGGTCGACGGGAAAGAAGACTCCGGAGAAGAGCATGAGGGGCGTGATGACGAGGCGGTAGACGACGTTGAAGGAGGAGTCCCCCTTCGCCCGCGCCGTGAACCCGAAGAGCGGCACCGCGAAGGCGAGCGTCACCAGGACCCCGACCGGGACCGCGAGCAGCACCCACCACGACGTGAAGCTGCCGAAGAGTGCCGCCACGAGCACGAAGGCCGCGGCGGCGAGGCCGCCCTGTGCCGCGATGACGCCGAGGTGGCCCAGCAGGATGTCGCTGACGGTCAGGGGCGTCGCGAGCATCGAGTGGTACATCCGGTTCCACGTGAAGAGTCCGTAGACCGGGTAGGTCGACTCGCTGACCGCGCTCATCATCGCCTGCACGGCGACCATCCCGGGCGCGACGAAGAGCAGGTAGGGCACACCGTCCACTCCCCCCGACGAGCCGTCGACGAGCGAGCCGAGGCCCAGACCCATCGCGAGCAGGAAGAGCAACGGCGAGACGAAGCGGCTGAAGAGCGAGCCCTGCCAGGTGCGCGAGTAGACGACGAGGAAGTAGCCCGCGACGGCCCGCACCCGCTCCGCGGGACGAAGGGGGGTCCGCTCGCCGTGGACGTGGCGGGAGACTGCGGTCATCAGTCGACCAGGGTGCGCCCGGTCAGGCGCAGGAAGACGTCCTCGAGGGTCGAGCGACGCACGATCGAGGTGAGCGGCTGCAGACCGCGCGCGTGGACGGCCTCGAGGGCGCCGTCGCCGTGGTCGGTGTAGACGAGCAGCCGGTCGGGCAACGCCTCGACATAGCTGCCGACGCCGTCGACGAGGTGCACGACGTCGGAGTGGTCGGCATGCTCGTCCAGCGGCAGCCTCAGCTCGAGCACCTCACGGGTGGAGTGCTGCTCGATGAGCGAGCGTGGCGAGCCCTCGGCGACGATCCGGCCGTGGTCCATGACGACGAGCCGGTCGCACAGCTGCTCGGCCTCGTCCATGTAGTGGGTCGTGATGATGAGCGTGACGCCCTGCCGCTTGAGCCGGAAGAGCCGGTCCCACAGCACGTGCCGCGCCTGCGGGTCCAAGCCGGTCGTGGGCTCGTCGAGGAGCAGGATCTCCGGGTTGTTGATGAGGGACCGGGCGATCGTCAGGCGGCGCTTCATCCCGCCGGAGAGCGGCTCGACCTTGTCCTTGCGACGCTCGGTCAGCTGGGCGAAGTCGAGCAGCTCGTCGGTGCGCTCGCGGATCACTGTGCGCGGCAGGCCGAAGTAGCGCCCGTAGACGTGCAGGTTCTCCTCGACGGTGATCTCCTCGTCGAGGTTGTCCTGCTGGGGGCAGTTGCCCAGACGGGCACGCACGGCGGCGCCGTCGGTCACCGGGTCGAGCCCGAAGATGCGCAGGTCACCGCCGCTCGGTGGGGAGGTCGCGGCGACCATCTTCATCGTCGAGGACTTGCCCGCGCCGTTGGGCCCGAGGAAGCCGAAGGACTCCCCCTGGGTCACCTCGACGTCGATGCCGTCAACGGCCGTGAAGTCGCCGAAGGTCTTGGTCAGGCCGCGGGCCTGCAGCAGCACTCGCTCGCTCACTCGGGCCTCTCGTGGGCGATCTCGGGCGGAACCTCCATCGGCGCCCGGTCGATCCCCAGACGCCGGTGGGCCGGGATGTCGAGGTCCTCGCAGAGGGTCTCCCACACCCGGCGCGGGGACTCTCCGTCGTCCAGGGCCGTCGACACGGTGCGGTCGCCGAGCGCCTGGACCACATGGCCCCGCGCGAGCGTGTGGGCATAGCCCTCCCCGAACTCGTCCTCCATGAGGGTCCAGAACCGGCTGACTCGCACGCCCCGCAGTCTAGGTGCCGCGCGACCCGGCGAGGGACGGCATACTGCAGCCACGACGACCAAGGAGGGCGCCCGATGGGCACGACGACCCGGTGGCGGATGCCCGCCGAGTGGGCCGACCACGAGCGCACGTGGATGGCCTGGCCCAGCAACGGGTACACGCTGGGCGGCTCAGCCGCAGAGGTCGAGAGCGCTCGGACCACGTGGGCAGCCGTGGCGCGGGCCGTGGCCCGCTTCGAGCCCGTGACGCTCGTGGTGCCGCCGAACGACATCCACCTGTGCCGCGAGTACATCCGCAACGACACGCCCCACCCGATCGACATCGTCATCGCCGACCTCGACGACGCGTGGATGCGCGACATCGGACCCAGCTTCGTCCTGTCCCCCGAGGGAGAGCTCGGGGGCGTGGACTGGATCTTCAACGGCTGGGGCGGGCAGGACTGGGCCACGTGGGGTCTCGACGCGCGCATCGCCTCCCAGGTGGCCGATGCCGCGGGCGCACACCACCTCCCTTCGTCCATCGTCGGCGAAGGGGGCGGCCTGCACGTCGACGGGGAGGGCAGCGTCCTGCTCACGGAGACCGTCCAGCTCGACCCGGGACGCAACCCCGGCGCGACGAAGGCGGACATCGAGGCCGAGATGGGACGCCTGCTGGGCGTCGACACCTTCATCTGGCTACCGCGCGGGCTCACCCGCGACTACGGCGAGTTCGGCACGCGCGGCCACGTCGACATCGTCGCCACCTTCACCCGGCCCGGCCACGTCCTGCTCCACTGGCAGGAGGACGAGTCGCACCCCGATCACGCCGTGAGCCAGCAGGTCGAGGCCGTGCTGCTCGCCGCCACGGACTCCGCCGGACGCCCCCTGACGGTGACCCGCATCCCTGCCCCCCAGACCCTGACCGACGACGAAGGCCCGGTCGACTGGTCCTATGTCAACCACCTCGTGTGCAACGGCGGGGTCGTCGCCTGCGTCTTCGACGACCCTCACGACGAGCGCGCGCTCGAGGTGCTGCGGGAGGTCTACCCGGGGCGCGAGGTCGTCGGTGTCGACGCCCGTCCGCTCTTCGCCCGCGGTGGAGGCATCCACTGCATCACCCAGCAGCAACCGGAGTCCGCATGAGCTTTTCGTCCGCCATCCGGTCTCGCGCAGACCTGCTCGCATATCTGCCACTGGCCGTGGCGACGACTGTCGCAGATGTCCTCGGCCGCGACCGGACCCACGTCTCGACCAAGGTGGCGCTCGCGCCGACGCTCGCCGCGGGTGTCCTGGCAACGCGCTCGCAGCGCTGCCCCCAGCGGACCGGCACCCTGCTGGCAGCACTCGTCGGCTCGACCGTCGGCGACTGGTACATGTACCAGTCGAGCCGGACCACGGCCGAGGTGTCCCGCTCCCACATGCGCAAGGGCGCCGCTGCCTTCGCCATCCAGCAGGTCGGTCTCATCGGGCTGCTCGTCCACGACGGAGCACGACCCAAGCCGGCGCCCTCGACGATCGCTGCGACCATGCTCGCCGGCCTGGCGGTGCTCGACAGTGACGGCGGAGCGCCTGACCCCGTCCTCACCGGTTACGGACTGCTCCTCGGCTCGATGTCTGCGCTGGCGATGGGCGACGGCGGCCGTGCCCGCAACGGTCGGGCGATCGCACTCGGCGGTGCGCTCTTCCTCGTGTCGGACGCGGCGATCATCGTCGGCCAGGGGTTCGCGAAGACCCCTGGGGCACGGGCGATCTCGTCCGGCGTGATCCTCTCGACCTACACGGCGGCACTGGCGCTGCTGGTGCACGGGCTGCGCGACGAGCCCTGAGGGGTCGCGCAAACTGACGTTCGTTGTTACCGTCGGGTAATGAGCCTCTCCCCGCGTCCCAAGTACACCCCGGCCCTGCGCGGCCGGCGCGTCCTCATCACGGGCGCGGCGCGCGGCATCGGAGCCGGGATCGCTGACCTGCTGACCGCCCACGGCGCTCGCGTGGCCCTCGCCGGACTCGAGCCCGACCTGCTCGCCGAGGTCGCTGCCCGCAACAACGCCCCGTGGCGCGAGTGCGATGTCTCCGACCCCGACGCGGTCGACAGGGTTGTGGAGGAGCTCGTCGCCGAGCTCGGCGGGCTCGATGTCGTCATCGCCAACGCGGGCCTGGCCAAGCAGCTGCCGATCATCGGAGGCCAGCCCGACGTCATGGAGGCGCACCTGCGGGTCAACACCCTGGGTGTCTTCTACACCTTGCGGGCGACGGGTCCCCACATCTCCCACCCCAGCGGCTACGCGATGGCGACCTCCTCGCTCGGTGGCGCCGTGCACGTCCCGCTGCTGGGGGCGTACAGCGCGAGCAAGGCAGCGGTGGAGGCGATCGGCAACACCCTGCGCCAGGAGATCAAGCCCAGCGGGGCCAAGGTCGGTGTGGCCTACTACTCCGAGCTGGAGACCGACATGACCAGCCGCGGCTTCGCCACCACGGCCGGCAAAAAACTGACCGGTGGCGGCACCGTCAGCGGTGTCGCGCCCATCGAGGCCGGACTGCGTGCCCTCGAGCGCGGCATCGCCCGCCGCAGCCGTCGGATCACGGCTCCGGGCTGGGTCGGCCCGGTGGTCCCCCTTCGTCATGTGGCGCAGCGGGTCATCGAGCTCAAGCCGCTGCCCCACCTCGTGGAGTCCCTCGAGATCGCGCGCCAGGAGCAGGTCGAGTACACCACCGAGCAACCGACGAGCACTGCCAAGACCCTGGGCTCGTCATGACCGCTCGCATCACCCCGGGTGGGATCAAGGACCTCGGACCGGTCCGTTGGGGCTTCGCTCGCGCCGCCGGCCGGGTGACGGGGACCGAGCCGCCGGCGATCTTCACGACGCTGGGCCGGACCAAGGGCCTGTTCACCGGCTGGCTGCACTTCGCCGGCCGGCTCATGCCCTTCGGCTCCCTGGAGCGCCGGGAGTCCGAGCTGGTCATCCTCACCGTCGCCACCGAGCGGGGCTGTGAGTACGAGCGCGAGCACCACCGGCTGCTCGGCCGGCGTGCCGGGCTGACCGGGGCCGAGATCGAGGGGATCCTGGCCGACACGGTCGTCGACAGCCTCAGCCCCCGCGAGGCGGTGCTGCGCGGGACCGCCCAGGTGCTCGTGCGGACCAAGGATCTCGACGACACCCAGTGGGCGCGGCTGCGCAGCGTGACCACCGAGCGTGAGTCCATCGAGCTGCTCCTGCTCGTCGGGCACTACGACATGCTCGCGACCACCCTGATGACCCTGCGGCTGGAGCCGGACAGGCACCGCTGAGCGACACATACTTGCGCGCCTAACTTACGTCTGCAAGTATCTACTCATGAGCACCCTTGCGTACGACCTGCATCGACTCGTCCGGGCTCTTGACCAGTCGGCCGAGGCGCGACTGGCCCCCTTCGGCATCTCCTACGCGCGTTACCTGGCCCTGCTCATCGTGGGCGAGCACGACGGACTGACCCAGCGCGATCTCGCCGGCGCGCTGGGCCTGAGCGAACCGACGGCGAGCCGCACGGCGGCCGCGCTCGAAGCCGCGGGCTGGCTCGCCATCACCCGCACCCCCGGGACCGGCAACCGCCGTGCCCTCGAGGTCACCGCTGATGGTCGTGCCCTGCTCGCGCGGGCCGGCGAGCGGCTGGGCTCCGACTTCGACGACGTCGTCCGAGGCATCGGTCAGGACCCTGACCTCATCGCCGACCACGTGCGCCGCCTCACCGCGATCGTCGAGGAGTCGCCATGACCCCGCTGCTGCTCTCGCACCTCGTCGCCGCGCTCCTCGCGCTTCCCCTCGGCGGGTACCAGCTCTTCCGCCCGACGAAGGGGGACGCCCGTCACGTCCTCCTCGGCCGGGTCTGGGCCGGTCTCATGCTCTGGGTCGCGATCACGTCGTACTGGATCCGCGACATCCGGGACGGCGACTTCTCGCTGCTGCACATCCTGTCCACGGTCACGCTGGTGACGGTGTCCCTCGGCGTCGTCCAGGCCCGCCGCGGCAACATCGCCGCGCACCGGGGCGCCATGCGTGGCAGCTGGCTCGGACTGTGCGGAGCCTTCATCGGTGCGGTCGCTGTACCTGACCGGGTGATCCCGACCTTCGTCATGACCCGACCCCTGGATGCGCTCGCCGCCGTGGTGCTCCTCGTCGGCCTGACCGTCCTCCTCGTCACAGTCGGCGCGATGCTCACTCAGGAGCCGGCCCCCACCTCAGGACTCGCCCGCTGACGGGGTCGCACCTCAGCCGGATGTCAGGGGTCGGTGGCAGGCTTGCAGGGTGACTCGCTCATGACCGACGACATCCTCGAGACCTTCTCCCCCGCGACCGCCACCTGGTTCCGCGACAGCTTCGCCGCGCCCACGCCGGCGCAGGTTGGCGCGTGGAGCGCGATCAGTGCAGGCAGTCATGCGCTCGTCGTCGCGCCGACCGGCTCGGGCAAGACCTTGTCCGCCTTCCTGTCGGCCCTCGACCGGCTCTCTTCGACACCCCGTCCCGAGGACCCCCAGGCACGGTGCCGAGTCCTCTACATCTCTCCCCTCAAGGCGCTGGCGGTCGACGTCGAGCGCAACCTGCGCGCCCCTCTCGTCGGCATCGGCCACGCCGCCGACCGGCTCGGCCTGCCGGCACCGCAGGTCTCGGTCTCCGTCCGCTCGGGCGACACCCCGGCCAACGAGCGCCGAGCCTTCGCCAAGGCACCGACCGATGTCCTCATCACGACGCCCGAGTCGCTCTTCCTCATGCTGACCTCGGGGGTGCGAGACGCTCTGCGCGGGATCGACACGATCATCATCGACGAGATCCACGCCCTCGCCGGAACCAAGCGGGGTGCGCATCTGGCCCTGTCCCTCGAGCGTCTCGACGCACTGCTCGACTCACCCGCGCAGCGGATCGGGTTGTCGGCGACGGTGCGCCCCGTCGACGAGGTCGCGCGATTCCTCGCCGGCGGACGGCCCGTCGAGATCGTCCAACCCACCTCGACCAAGCAGTGGCAGCTGGACGTCGTCGTCCCGGTCGCGGACCTCACCGAGCTCGGCGAGCCGACGGGTGACCTCTCCGGCGCCGCGGCCGGCGAGGAGCGCCGCGCCTCGATCTGGCCGCACGTCGAGGAGCGCGTCGTCGACCTCGTCGAGCAGCACCGCTCGACCCTCGTCTTCGTCAACTCCCGCCGTCTGGGCGAACGACTCACCGGCCGGCTCAACGAGATCCACGCCGAGCGCGTCGCCCCGCCCGATGACCCGTGGGCCACCGAGCCCACCGGCACGACCCGGCCGCCGGCCGAGGTCATGGCCCAGTCGGGCGCCTCCTCCGGGGCACCGCCCGTCCTCGCCCGCGCGCACCACGGGTCCGTGAGCAAGGAGCAGCGCTCGCTCATCGAGGAGGACCTCAAGGCCGGGCGCCTGCCCTGCGTCGTCGCGACATCGAGCCTGGAGCTCGGCATCGACATGGGCGCGATCGACCTCGTCATCCAGATCGAGTCACCGCCGTCGGTGGCCTCCGGCCTGCAGCGGGTCGGCCGCGCCGGGCACCAGGTCGGGGCCGTGAGCCACGGCGTCGTGCTCCCCAAGTTCCGCGGGGACCTCGTCCAGTCAGCCGTCGTCGTCGAGCGCATGCGTGCCGGCGAGATCGAGGCCATGCACGTCCCGGCCAACCCGCTGGACGTCCTCGCGCAGCAGGTCGTCGCGATGTGCGCCCTCGACGACTGGCAGGTCGACGAGGTGGAAGCGCTGGTGCGGCGGGCGGCTCCCTTCGCCTCGCTGCCGACGACGCTCCTGCACGCGACGCTCGACATGCTGGCCGGGCGCTATCCGTCGGAGGACTTCGCGGAGCTGCGACCACGCATCACGTGGGACCGGGTGGCGGGCACGATCGTCGGCCGACGTGGGGCGCAGCGGCTCGCGGTGACGAGCGGTGGCACCATCCCCGACCGTGGCCTCTACGGCGTCTTCCTCGCCTCCGGCGACGGTCCCGGGCGGCGGGTCGGCGAGCTCGACGAGGAGATGGTCTACGAGTCCCGCGTGGGTGACGTCTTCACCCTCGGCACGAGCAGCTGGCGCATCGAGGACATCACCCACGACCAGGTCCTCGTCACGCCCGCGCCCGGGCAGCCCGGTCGACTGCCCTTCTGGCACGGCGACCAGCTCGGGCGACCGGCCGAGCTGGGCGCCGCGGTCGGCGCCTTCGTCCGCGAGGTCGGCGCACTGCCGGCGAAGGGAGCCCACGCGCGTCTCGAGCAGGCCGGCCTCGACGAGTGGGCCCGCGACAACCTGCTCGCCTACCTCGAGGAGCAGCGCACCGCCACCGG
>JAKDKQ010000304.1 GCA_030453295.1 Janibacter sp. | reverse complement strand
GCGCACGACCTTAAGGTCGTGCGGTCGGCGGGAGGCCGAGGAAGGTACGGGTGAGCTCGACGTCCCTGGCCATGGCGACGAGCAGCTCGTCGATGGAGTCGAACTTCAGCGTCGGGCGCACGTGCGCGACGAAGTCGACGGCCACCCGCTCCCCGTAGAGGTCGAGGTCGGTGCGGTCGAGGACATAGGACTCGACGACCCGGACCTGCTGGTCGAAGGTCGGGTTGGTCCCGATCGAGATGGCGGCGGGCAGACGGCGGTCCGCGCTGCCCGCGGGCAGGTCGAGTCGCACGAGCCACCCGGCATAGACACCGTCAGCAGGGATGAGCCCGAGGCTGTCGGTGCCGAGGTTGGCCGTGGGGTACCCGAGCTCACGGCCGCGGTGGAAGCCGTGGACGACCGTGCCGACGACCCGGTGGGGGCGGTCCAGGATCACGGCAGCCTCGCCGACCTCGCCGGCGGACAGGTGGGTGCGCACCGCAGAGGAGGACCACCGCTCGTCGTCGCCCTGGTCCTCGATCACGACGACCTCGAAGCCGTGCTCCGCGCCGAGCTCCCGCAGCAGGTCGACGTCACCGGTGTAGCCGGCGCCGAAGCCCTTGGTGTCGGCGCCGACGACGAGCACACTGCACTGCAGGCCCTCGACAAAGGTGTCGACGATGTAGTCGATCGCGCTCGTCTGCGCGAAGTCCATGGTGAAGGGCAGCACGAGCAGGCCGGAGACACCGGCGTCCTCCAGCAGCGCGTCGCGCAGCGGTCCGGGCGAGATGATCTCTGGCGCCCGCTCGGGATGCATGACCTCCACCGGGTGGGGGTCGAAGGTCACGACGACCGCGGGCAGGTCACGCTCGCGTGCCTGCCGGACGAGCTCGTCGAGGATGGCGCGGTGCCCGCGATGTACACCGTCGAAGTTACCGAAGGTCGCCACGCACGGCCGCAGCTGCGACGGGGTGGTACTCGGGGATGACCATTGCTGCACGAGAGCACACTCTACGAACTGGCCGGGGCAAAGACGACGTGGGCCCGCGCAGTGGCCCGGCTCTCGTCGAGCACCGCGACCAGCGAGCCGTCGGGTGCGAGCGCCGCGATCGGCTCCTCGCGGCCCGGCTGGGCGCTCTCGATGCGCTGTCCGTAGCCGAGGGCGCGCGCCTGGCCCTCCGTCAGTGCACGCGTGGTGAGGGCTGCTGCAGCGGCCTCCTCGAGCGGCGTGAGCGGCATGACCGCGTCGTCGCCGCCGTCCTCGCGCAGGGCCGTCAGCTCCTCGAGCGTGTGGGCGTGCTCGAGCGTGAGGCCGCCGACCCGGGTGCGTCGCAGGGCCGTCAGGTGACCGTGGCTGCCCAGGTGGACGCCGAGGTCGCGGGCCAGCGCCCGCACATAGGTCCCGGACGACACCTCGACGAGCACGTCCACGTCGAGCACCGGATGACCGTCGGCGTCGCCGGGGCGCACGTCGAGCACCTCGAAGCGCGAGACGGTCACCGGTCGGGCGGCGAGCTCGACCTCCTCCCCCGCACGCACGCGGGCGTAGGAGCGCTCGCCGTTGATCTTGATCGCGCTCACCGAGCTCGGGACCTGCTGGATGTCCCCGGTCAGGGTGGCGATGCCCGCGTCGAGCGCGGCCCGGTCGATGCCGCCGACCACACCGACGGAGGTCACCTCGCCCTCGGCGTCATCGGTGATCGTCGCCTGCCCGAGGCGGATCGTCGCCGTGTACTCCTTGTCAGCGCCCACGAGGAAGGTGAGCAGCTTGGTGCCCTTGCCGACCCCGAGGACGAGCACTCCGGTCGCCATCGGGTCCAGGGTGCCGGCGTGCCCGACCTTCTTGGTCCGGTAGAGCCGGCGGGACCGGGCGACGACGTCGTGACTCGACCAGCCGGCCGGCTTGTCGACGACGACGAGACCCTCGCTCACTCCTGCGACGAAGGGGGCAGCTCCTCCCCTTCGCCCTCCTTGGTGCGGTAGGGGTCAGCGTCCCCCGCCGGGCGGGCATCGGTGCGGGACTTCGCCAGGTCCTCGTCACGCTCGCGCGCTGCGCGAAGCAGGTCGTCGATGTGCGAGGCATTTTCAGGGACGCCGTCGGGGAGGATCTCCAGGGTCGGGGTCAGCCGGATGCCCAGCTGCTTGCCGACGAAGGACCGCAGCTTGCCGCGGTTGGCCTCGAGGACCTCCGCGCTGCGCTCACGCTGCGACTCGTCACCGAAGACGGTGTAGAAGACGGAGGCGTGCTGCAGGTCGCCCGTGACACGCACATCGGTGATCGTGACGAACCCGAGGTCGGGGTCCTTGACGATCTGCTGCAGGTTGGCTGCGATGAGCTCCTGGATGCGGTCGGCGATCTTGCGGGCGCGGGCCGGGTCGGCCATGGCACTCCTCCATGAGGGGCTGGGGTGGGGACAGGGTCCACGGTATGCGAAGGGCCCCCGGTCCTGACGAACCGAGGGCCCCGCGCCGCTGATCAGAAGTCGTTGTAGTCGGACGCGAAGCTTGCCACTCCCCAGACCGCCGAGGCGAGCACGAGGAGCAGACCAAGGGCACCGAGGACGATGCCGATGATGAGGAAGGGCTTGCTGTCGGCCTGGCTGGGGTCGTCCTTGACCTGGGTCAGGCCGTAGACACCGGTGCCCAGCGCGACCAGCGCCGGGATCCAGCCGATGAACCAGCAGCAGCACGCGGCCGGAAGGCCGATGATCCCCGCGACGAGCGAGACGATGCCCACGGTCTTGACGGTGCTGTTGGCCGGCTGCGCCCCGAAGGGGGCCGGCTGCTGGCCGTAGGGGCCGGGCATCCCCGGTGCCTGCTGCCCGTACTGCGGCGGGACCTGCTGCCCGTACTGCGGCGGCGTCCCCGGGTAGGGCTGCCCCGAGCTCTGACCGGGGTTCTGGCCGATCGGGTAGGGGCCCTGCTGCGGGCCGTCCGGGTCCGGAGGGAGGGTCCCGTAGCCGGGAGGTGGTGGAGGGGTGCTCATCTGCGTCCTGGATCTAGGGGGTAAGGCACTGCCCCCGGTGCCAGGCACCGGGGGCAGTGACGGTCATCGGGATCACATGTTGGAGTAGGTGTTGAAGTCGATCGCGCCCGCCGCA
>JAKDKQ010000303.1 GCA_030453295.1 Janibacter sp. | reverse complement strand
CTGCGTGCCGCGGGGTTCACCGTCGCCGCACTGGCCCTGACGGACGACGCGGTCAGTCTCGACGAGCTCGCCGCGGACCCGCCCGAGCGGCTCGCGCTCGTCCTCGGGACCGAGGGCGACGGGCTCGCCCGCCGCACCCTCGGCCGCGTGGATGTCACGGTGACGATCCCGATGGCCGGGGGAGTGGACTCGCTCAACGTGGCCGCGGCCGGCGCCGTCGCGGCCTGGGAGCTCCGGGTGCGCTGACCGTCTGGCTGGGCGCACCCGACCCGGCAGGAGAGAATCATGCGATGAGCAGCACAGGAGCCTCTCGCCCCACCTTCGCCACGACTCGGTTCCGCGAGGGCTATGCCGTCGGTGACGTCGATGCCTTCCTCGACTCGGTCTTCACCGCCATCTCGAGCGGGCAGCCCGTGCCGCCCATCGCCACCGCAGTTTTCCGCCCGGTGCGTCTGCAGCACGGCTACGACATGGCCGAGGTCGACGCCTTCCTCGACGAGCTCGAGGCAGGCCTGGCGGGCTGATCGCCCAGCGTCCGGACGACGCCCGTCAGGCCCGTCAGGCCTGGTAGATGCCGGTGATGACGGCGCGACCGATGGTGTGCTGGAGGTAGTTGAAGGCTGCCACGGTGCAGGTGACCGAGTCGTCGATGCCGAGGTCGTCGGTGTCGAGCGCGTGAACGGCGAAGACATAGCGGTGCGCGACATCGCCCTGCGGCGGCGCGGCCCCACCGAAGGCCTTGGAGCCGAAGTCCGTCGCCGTCATGAAGGCGCCCTGCGGGAGGTCGGCCCCGCCCTCGGCGCCGGCGCCCTCTGGCAGGGAGGTCGTCTCTGCCGGAATGCCCACGACGGTCCAGTGCCAGAAGCCGGCCGGGGTGGGCGCATCGGGGTCGAAGCAGGAGATGGCGAAGCTGCGGGTGCCTTCGGGGGCACCGGTCCAGGCGAGCTGCGGGCTGCGGTTGCCACCGGCGAATCCCCAGTCGTCGAAGACCTGTGCGTCAGAGAGGGCCTCGCCGTCGGCGAAGCTCTCGCTCGTCACCTCGAAGGGAGCGGTGTCGGGGAGCAGGTCATAGGGAGCCGGTGCGGTCGGGCGCGTGAAATCCATGGCTCCGACCCTAGGACGTGAGGACCGGGCGTCAAGCGCTCGTCCAGCCGGGCGGTCAGCGCACGAGACGGTCGAGGAGCCGCTGGACCTCGGCAGCAGGATCGTCGGTGAGCCCGCTGTGCACCGGACCCGGACGCACGACGGTGGACCGGGGTGCGCTCAACCAGCCGAATCGCCGACCGTCGTCGCCGAGGCGGGGGCGGCCGCTCCCTTCGTGTCCGGCGGCCACGTCGCAGACCGTCCGGAGCGCTGCATCGAGCTCGTCCAGATCAAGATCGGGCGCGAAGGCGCGCACCCGGTCGCGATCGACGGCGAAGGCCGCTTCGATATGGTCGGCGGCCTGGCTGCGCAGGACGATCCCGACATTGAGGAACTCCTCCCGCTCGGCGCGCGGCACGCACCGCAGGACCACGTACTGATAGGGCATGAGGGTCATCGGGCACCTCCGGGGAGCCACGCGTCCGGGTGGTCACGCCGGGCGACAAGATGCTCGAGGTAGGTCGTGCGTACCGCGGACGGGTCGGGCAGCTGCTCGGAGGTCTCGAGCCACTCGTCGGGGACGTACCCGATGATCCGCTCCAGATCACCGTCGGTGAGACGAGCAGCGAGATCGACATGCACGGGGCGCAGGTCGTCCACGAGGTCGCCGAGGACGTGGTCGGACGCGTCGAAGGGCTGCGCTGCGAACCGGCTCGCGTCGGGTGCCCGCCTGGCCCATGCGTGGTGGAAGTACAGCGCCGCACCGTGGTCGATCACCCACGGTTGACCGCCCCAGACGACCAGGTTGGGGTTGGCCCAGGTGCGGTCGATGTTGGCGGTGAAGGCATCGAGCCACACGATCGGCGCGGCCTGCTCGGGGCTCGCCGGGCGGCTGCCGTCGTAGCCGAAGGAACCGGGCAGGTAGTCCAGACCGAGATTGGTGCCGACGGACGCGCTGAGCAGGTCCTGGACCTCTTCGTCTGCCTCGTACCGGGCGATGTCGCGAGGCAGGTCGACGATGGCCAGGCGCGGGACGAGGATCTGCAGGGTGCGGGCGATCTCGCCGACGATGACCTCGGCGACCAGGACCTTCAGGCCCTGCCCGGCGCCGCGGAACTTCACGACGTACATCCCGAGGTCGTCGGCGTCGACGAGCCCTGGCAGGGAGCCCCCTTCGCGCAGGGGGACTGCGAATCGGGTCGCGGTGACGGTCTCGAGCACGGGGCAAGAGTAGGCCCGGTTGGCGTGGGGCGTGTCTTTCGCGCAAGGTGGACGTCATGCTCCATGGACGACGACCGCCCCATGACTACCTCGGCACCGTGCTCGGCACGCCCGACCCGAGGGGTCTTGCGCGCTTTTACGCCGAGGTTCTCGGTTGGCGCATCCACAGTGACGAGGAGGACTGGGCGACGATCGCTCCGGAGCGCGCTCACGTCTACCTGGGCTTCCAGCTGGAGCGGGAGCACGTCGCGCCGGCGTGGCCGGCGCAGCCGGGGGACCAGCAGATGCAGATGCACCTCGACATCGAGGTCAGCGATCTCACCGTCGCTGTCGACGCCGCGCTGCGCCTCGGAGGGCAGCTCTCGGAGCACCAGCCGCAGGAGGAGGTGCGGGTCCTCATCGACCCGTCAGGGCACCCCTTCTGCCTCTATGTTGGCGCGGCAGAAGAGGCCAGCGAGACACCGTGAGGAGTGGATTTCTCACTCACGACATCCGCGTGTAAAGTTTCACGTCGTTGCCCCGATGGTCGCAAGACCACCGGAAGCACCACTCGTCCGGGTGGCGGAATTGGCAGACGCGCTAGCTTGAGGTGCTAGTGCCCGTATTAGGGCATGGGGGTTCAAGTCCCCCCTCGGACACAGATGCAGGCCCCGCTCCCGTGGAGCGGGGCCCGCTGCTTTTTGCGGACATGCCTGTGGGCCGGCCCGTGGAGGCCGGCTGCGGGGCGGGCCAGCTAGGTGTGCCAGGTGACGCCGCGGGGGGTGATGGTGCAGGTCAGGTCATGG